>CAIYVS010000207.1 GCA_903929655.1 uncultured Bacteroidota bacterium
CTACCTCTGCCTTAGTTAATTTGACCGTATAAAGTACCATAGTTTCTTGCAAAGGTACAAAGAAATACGTCATTTTATAATTAACTTAACACTAGTATAAATAATGTACTTTATTCAGAAAAGAGAATCAATCTGTCTCCCAACCCCGCAGCAAATAAGATAAATATTGTCATGGGAAGTAAGTTTTCAAAAGGAACAATATTCATTACTAATCTTCCCGGGAGGGAGGTCTACCGATCTGAATTTGCAGGTACTAGCTATTCCATAAATGTTTCCACATGGAATGCTGGCATGTACATCTGCAATATTATTTGCGATGGGGTGAGAACAAGCCAGAAGTTTGTTGTGAATCATTGATTAAAAGTTACGTTCTGCAGCAAAGTTTCTTTAAACAGGTGTGGGTGGATTTGCTTGCGCCGGCTTTTGAGAGGGAATAGTAATGCGATCATTTAATTAGGATAATATTGATTTAATATTATCAATTCTTGCATAGAAAAGTTGTTTTATATACCTTTATATAAATAACATACAATTTGTTGCATATGCCCCGTCATTTGCTTATAGCAGTTTTTTACACTTGTATATTCCTGCCTCATACAATTCACGCTCAAAGCTGGACTGAGCTTGGCACAGGGCCCAATAGTTTAAATGATAACAGCGGAGGCATTTATGCATTGAATGCAAGTACTCCCGGTAATGTTTATGCAGCCGGGAAATTTACTGATGCTAACAGCTATAGATATGTGGCCAACTGGAATGGGACCAACTGGAGTGAGCTTGGCACGGGAGCTAATGCACTGAATGCTAATAGTAATATATGGTGGATACCAAGTGATGGCGGTAATATGTATGCGATTGGTGCTTTCTCTGATGCCAGTAGCCATGCATATGTCGCAAAATGGAATGGCACTAGTTGGAGTGAGGTTGGCACTGGTTCGAACGCGCTTAACGCTAATGGTGAAATTTTTGCGATTGCCTTTGACAATAGCCATAATATTTTTGTGGGTGGGAAATTTACGGATGCATCGGGCCGCCCTTATGTTGCAGAATGGAATGGTAGCAGTTGGAGCGAACTTGGTGCAAGCGCTAATATATTTAATATAGGATCTGAAGTAGGAACGATAATAACGGATATGTCCGGCAACATTTATGCTGCGGGCAGTTTTACTGATTCCAATGGATTCGAATATGTGGCGAAATGGAACGGCAGCAGTTGGAGTGAACTTGGCACAGGGGCCAATGCGTTGAATGCAAATGGGTTAATAGCCGGACTTGCTGAGGATTTATCTGGCAACATTTATGCGGCAGGAGTATTTACGGATGGCGGTGGAAAATCGTATGTAGCGAAATGGAACGGCACTAACTGGAGCGAGGTTGGGACAGGATCTAATGCGCTAAATGCCAATAGCTTTATTTACACTATTCTTTTTGACCAAAGCGGTAATTTATATGCAGCCGGTGGTTTTACCAATGGCAATGGTCATGAATATGTTGCCGAATGGAATGGTACAAACTGGAGTGAGGTTGGAGCTGGTAGCGGGGCACTAAATGCAAATAATGTAATCAGGACAATATCAAGCGACGCGAGTGGAAATTTGTATGCTGCAGGTAATTTTACCGATGCGAATGGCTATTATTATGTAGCTGAATATACTGCAAGTACCGATGTTAAGAATGTAAATAGTGGAAATAGTATTCATGTTTATCCTAATCCTGTAGGTGATGAAATAAATTTTTATCTCGACAAGCCGTCTGCAAGTGCTGCAATAAGTATAAGTGACTTGTTGGGAAGGCAGGTATATAGTTCCCAATTTTCAGGTACTAGCCATTCCATAAATGTTTCCACATGGAGTGCTGGCATGTACATTTGCAATATGATTTGTGATGGAGTGGGAACAAGCCAAAAGTTTGTTGTGACTCATTAATGTCTTTAGCTTATCTAGTCCAGGTAGTTATCTTTTGATATTTTTTCAAAAGAACTGTCGGGATAGCTTTGTGGCGAAAACGTAAAAATCGTCAATATACTGACTAATACCAATTAGACTTGTAAATTACACTAAAAAATAATACCTTTGGCGTATGCCAAAGAAGCTAACTATTGTTGTCAAA
>CAIYVS010000208.1 GCA_903929655.1 uncultured Bacteroidota bacterium
ACAGTTGGGTCGTTGGTAACAGAATAAACACCTGCAGTCTGGCTGGTACAAACAGGAGTAGTACCAGTGATAGCACCTGGCTGACTTGGTACAGCTGATTGCACCGTAATAGCTTTTGTCTGGTTTGTAGAAGATCCGCAGGCATTATTTGCGGCTACTGTGATAGTTCCTGAAGTTGCAGCTGAGAAATCAACCGTTACACTGTTAGAAGTTCCTGTAATAACAGCTCCATTATCGTAGCTCCAGGTGTAATCACTTACATTGGCGTCGGCGGATACAGAATATACACCTGCGGTCTGGCTGGTACAAACAGGAGTAGTACCTGTAATTGTACTTGGTTGTGCAGGGGTGCCAAGGCCTACAAAAATAGCCAATGTGCTGGCTGTTGATGAGCCGAAACCATTATCCGCAGTAACAGATAATGTTATATTATTACTAGTGGCACCGGTGAAATCAACAGTAACACTATTTCCTGTAAAGCCGCTGTTATCAACAACATTGGGATTGCTGCCATTAATCAGCACACCGGCGTCGCTGCAACTCCATGTATATGTAGTTGCGGAATTATCCTGTACTACAGAATAGGCAACACTGTTTTGTGTGTTACAGGCCGATCCGGAACCGGTGATTGCACTGGGTTGGCTAGGTGCTTGCGCAAATGCATTAAAACTGCAAATAGCAGACAACAGAAACAACAGGATGGATGTCCTACGTACTGAAAGTAAAAATTTTAAATTCATATTGGGGTATTTTTAATTTTTCTCTTCTCTTATCCCCCAATAAAAACCAAACATAAACTATTAAAAACATTGCTCAATAAGAACTTATTAACATTCTTAATGAAGCAAATTGCTCAACACGATAAAAAAACGGGTGTATTTTTTTGAACGAACTCTTTTCCGCAGATATCAAATCTACTAATAGCTGCAGGGATAGCTTGGCAAAAACGAATGCTAAGACCACTGCTGCCGGTAGACTCTGACAAAATAGAATGCTGAAATATGTTGTAAATAGAAAAACGTAAAACCGAATACGCGGTCTTGGCATCACTTACTAAACGATAAAACAAGGGCATGAAACCCCTAATTGCGGAAAATTGTATTAGCTTTTGCATGGAATAAATTTTTTAAAAAACCTCTCTCGTTTTTTATCCCCCATGAAAAACTGTACACAAAAGAATATATTTTTTTTCACATTAACAAGCAATTAAGATATTATTTTTTTTAAAAATTATAATAATCGCGATTTGGAAGTCCTGACAAAAGACTTATGGGTGTTTTATTGTAAACACAGACAAACGCGATTTATTTATTAAACTGCTTCATCTTAATGCTCCTTTTATTACCTTTGTGGGCGTTAAAATAATTACCTCCTCAAATACCACAATAACTCACAAGATTTATATGGGCTACGTAAAAGACAGCTTTAAAGCAAAAGCTGATGACCAGGCGAAAGAAATCAAAATATTATTAGAACAATACGGAAGCAAAAAACTGGATGAGGTTACCATTGCCCAGGCTTACCAGGGCATGAGGGGTATACCCGGCCTTGTAACCGAAACTTCTTTGCTGGATGCCAATGAAGGCATTCGTTTTCGCGGTTTTTCCATTCCTGAATTAAGAGTGAAATTACCAAAAGCCGAAGGTGGTACAGAGCCATTGCCGGAAGGTCTGTTTTATTTGATGCTTGTTGGTGATGTGCCGTCACAGGAGCATGCAGAGCATATTTCTGCCACATGGGCACGCCGTTCCCACGTGCCTAATTATGTGTTTGACGTTATTGAGGCTTTGCCTGTTTCTGCTCACCCCATGACACAGTTTTGTTCTGCTATCCTGGCTTTGCAGACAGAATCCAAGTTCGCAAAAGCATATTCTGACGGAATGAGCAAAAAAGAGCATTGGAACTATGTATATGAAGATACGATGACGCTTATTGCGCGCCTGCCTCGTGTTGCGGCCTATATTTATCGCCGTAAATATAAAGGCGGAGAGCATATTCAGCCGGATGGTATGCTGGACTGGTCTGCCAACTTTGCGCATATGATGGGTTATAATGATGAGAGTTTTAAAGAACTGATGCGTTTATACCTGACCATTCATGCCGACCATGAAGGGGGTAATGTATCAGCACACGCTACTCACCTTGTTGGCTCTGCTTTAAGTGATCCTTATTTGTCTTTTGCTGCCGGAATGACTGGTTTAGCTGGTCCATTGCATGGTCTTGCTAATCAAGAAGTTATAAAATGGATTGACGAAATGTACAAAGAACTCAATTCGGAGAATCCAACTAAAGAACAAATAGCAGAGTACATCAAAAAGACATTGCTTGAAGGAAAGGTTGTACCAGGTTACGGTCATGCTGTTTTGCGCAAAACAGACCCTCGTTTCACTGCCCAAATGGAATTTGCAAAGGTTCATTGCCCCGATGATTCCATGATCCAGACTGTATGGCATATATACGAAGTGGCTCCGGCCATATTGGAAAGTACAGGCAAAATTAAAAACCCCTGGCCAAACGTAGATGCCCATTCCGGTGCTTTATTGAAACATTATGGATTGGTAGAAGAAGATTTTTATACTGTACTTTTCGGTGTGTCCCGTTCATTAGGTGTTTTGGCAAGCCTTTGCTGGGACCGTGCACTCGGATTCCCTATCGAACGCCCGAAATCAATAACTACTGAGTGGATCAAAAAGTTTGTAAAAGAATCGGAAAAAGTAGCATCATAAATTATTAAAACATTATAATTACTTAATGAAGACGCATTTTGCGTCTTTCATTTTTATTAATAAATTTCAATCATAAATAAATATCCACAATGAATAAAGGCCCCGTTTCTCAATTCATACAACATCATTATCGCCATTTTAACGCCGCTGCACTGGTTGATGCGGCCAAAGGCTATGAAACCCATTTGCTTGAAAACGGTAAAATGCTTGTTTCCCTTGCAGGGGCAATGAGCACTGCAGAACTCGGAATATCACTTGCTGAGATGATACGCCAGGACAAGATCCAGATCATTTCCTGCACAGGTGCCAATCTTGAAGAAGATATCATGAACCTTGTGGCGCATACCCATTATAAGCGTGTTCCAAACTATAGAGACTTGAGTCCCAAGGAAGAGTGGGATTTACTTGAACAAGGTTTTAACAGGGTTACAGATACTTGTATACCGGAAGAAGAGGCTTTCAGAAGAATACAGCGCCATATTTTTAAATTATGGAAAGATGCCGAAGATAAAGGCGAGCGTTATTTTCCGCATGAGTACATGTACAAATTATTGCTGAGCGAAGTAATGAAAGGGGATTACGAAATAGACCCCAAGCACAGCTGGATGATAGCTGCAGCCGAAAAGAATTTACCTATCATAGTTCCGGGTTGGGAAGACAGCACCATGGGAAATATCTTTGCTTCTTATTGTATTAAGGGAGAACTGAAACCTTCAACCATGAAAAGTGGTATTGAATACATGATGTATTTAACCGAATGGTATCGTGCCAATTCTGCCGGCAAGGGCGTTGGCTTTTTCCAGATAGGCGGCGGCATTGCCGGCGACTTCCCTATTTGCGTCGTGCCTATGATGTACCAGGACCTGGAATGGCATGATGTTCCTTTTTGGTCTTATTTCTGCCAGATCAGCGATAGTACTACATCTTACGGATCATATAGCGGTGCTGTACCCAACGAAAAAATTACCTGGGGCAAGCTGGATATCAATACGCCGAAATTCATTGTAGAAAGCGACGCTACTATTGTTGCTCCTTTGATCTTTGCTTATTTATTGGGCTGGTAAATTTTTTTTTGTAGAATTAAGATTTTGTTTATTTTTATATCATGAAGCCTCTAAGCCTTTTAACACTAAGCCTGTTATTGCTGTTTTTCATAGGTTGTTCCAAACCCGAAAACACTAATAACACACACACAAGTACTGTATATACAGATACCAGTACCAACTATCTCAGGTGCCAGATCAATGGTAATTACTGGCACAATACGCCTGATTCATTCTCCGCAAAATGGCTGAACCAGAGACGAAACCTTTATATTACTGCATATAACTACAGCAATGGACACGAAATAGAGTGTATCTCATTTACAGTAATCAGTTGGGATACTATTTGGGGTGGACCTACCGTACTTACGACTCCAGATGTTGGAGCCTACCTGAACATTTTCCCGCAAACATCCGATTCTGTTGTTTATGCTACTGATGCAAATCACACAGGAAGTGTCAATCTATGGTTTGATGTCGCATCTAATAGGGTAGGTGGTAGCTTCTATTTTGTTGGCGGACATACTGCCGGCGCAGATGCCTCTACAATTAGCAGCGGCGAGTTCTCCCTGCCTTATACCACACACTAAGCTTTAGGAAGGCTCAACTTTATTCAGCATCATCTCCTTAATATCAGCCATGATTCTCTTGGCTATATTACTGGCAGTAGTTTCGGTCCCACTCTCGGCATATATCCTTATGATAGGCTCTGTATTGGATGTGCGCAGGTGCACCCAGTCATTATCAAACTCTATACGCAGGCCGTCTTCCGTATTAATGGGCTGTTTCTTGTATTTATCTTTTATCTGTTTAAAGATATCCTGCACATTTACATCTGCCCTAAGCTCTATTTTGTTCTTAGATATAAAATAGTCCGGGAAAGTATTCCGTAAAGCTTTTGCCCCCCTGCCGAATTTGGCAAGCTGCGTCAGGAATAAGGCAATGCCAATCAGGGCATCTCTGCCATAATGCAATTCGGGTACTATAATGCCGCCATTGCCTTCACCGCCTATCACCGCATTAACCTCTTTCATTTTCTTCACCACATTTACCTCACCTACCGCACTGGGGAAATACTGGCCGCCCCGTTTTTCGGTAATATCTCTAAGAGCGCGGGTAGAGGAGAGGTTAGAAACCGTGTTCCCCTTTGTATGCACCAGCACATAATCTGCTACCGCTACCAAGGTATATTCCTCGCCAAATAAGCTGCCATCCTCACACACAAAACAAAGCCTGTCCACGTCCGGATCTACCGCTATGCCCAGGGATGCATTTTTCTTTTTTACCGTTGCGCAGAGCTCAGAAAGGTTCTCCGGCAATGGTTCTGGATTGTGAGCGAATTTTCCCGTAACTTCCTCATTTATAATACTTATGTCGTTTACACCTAAAGCTTTTAATAGGGCAGGAACATAGGTAGCACCGGTAGAATTTACCGGGTCTATAACGATCTTGAATTCCTTCTTTTTGATGGCTTCCTTATCCACCAGCGGATGCGCCAATATAGCATCTATATGCTTCTGCATATAGGCATCCGTTGTGCTGACAGTGCCAATTTTGTTCACCTCAGCAAAAGTCGTTTCATTCTTTTCTGCATAATCCAGAATCCATTGGCCATCTGCAGCATTTATAAATTCTCCCTCCTGGTTCAGCAATTTCAGGGCATTCCATTCCTTGGGGTTATGGCTTGCGGTTAGTATAATGCCACCTGCAGCTTTTTCCATTTTCACAGCCATCTCCACCGTTGGCGTTGTGCTCAGGCCCAGGTCGGTAACATGAAAACCTATGCTTTGCAAAGTGCCGATCACCAGGCTCCGCACCATTTCGCCGCTTATGCGCCCGTCGCGGCCGATCACAATTTTTTTATTATTGCTGTGCTGCGCTACCCATGCGCCATATGCAGTTGTGAACTTTACAATATCAATTGGTGTAAGGCTTGTACCCGCTTTGCCGCCTATTGTTCCCCTGATGCCTGATATAGATTTTATTAATGCCATAATGATTTGATCTACGGCGCGAAGATAATAATTTCATCAGCATGGATGAAACGAATTGATGTAGTATAAAAATATAAATGCCCCTGCTATTAACAAGGGCATTCTATATCAACAAGGTAACTTATCAACCCTTCAACAAATCAACCTACTTATCCATAAGTGATGCCCTGATCTTCGCTTCTATTTCATCCATCACACCCTGGTTGTCATTCAGGAAAGCTTTTACTGCATCGCGGCCCTGTCCTATTTTGGTA
>CAIYVS010000209.1 GCA_903929655.1 uncultured Bacteroidota bacterium
ATATTCCACAATAATTTACTATATTTACTTAACAAGAACCTTTATTCATTCACATTAAACCTATGATGTATGTTACAAAAATCCCTGCTTACACTTTTATTATTTTTTAGTATCAATAGTTCCTTTGCCCAATATTATCAACAATATTTTGATGGGGCAGATACATCCCTGACAAATTCAATTATAGTAAAATTTGACCCGGATACTGCCAACATCTGGCAAATTGGGCGACCGCAAAAAACAATATTTAATAGCGCAGCTACTTTGCCAAATGCATTAGTAACCGATACCATCCATTATTATCCTGTCAATAATATTTCCAGGTTTACCATTACCATACATCCCTGGATAAATTATGGCATTCTTGCATTGCAGTGGAAACAGAAAATAGATCTGGATTCTGGTTACGATGGAGCAATAGTTGAGTATTCAATTGACACCGGTCATACATGGCACAACGTTTTCTATAACCCTGCTGTTTATAATTATTATGGATATAATAGCGCAAATAAGGATACTTTATCGACCGGGGAATATGCTTTAAGTGGCACAGATACCTCATGGAGAGATATATGGCTGTGTTTTGATAATTCATATCTAAGTCTGAGCGACTCTGTTGCATTCCGGTTTACCCTGAAAACAGACTCAGTTAATAATAATAAAGAAGGGTGGTTAATTGACAATATGATAGCGCACATTACAGGTATACATACAGTTAAAACCACAGCGAAAAATGATTACGTAAGGATTTATCCAACCGTTACAGACGGCATAGTTAATATTGAAGCTGAAAAATTGCAACAATTTCATATCATCGAGAGTATGCAATTGATGGATAACGAAGGTAGGATTGTTGAAACTTTTGGGAAAAGCCCTGTTAAATATTATATCAACATAGGCAATCATCCCAATGGTGTGTACTATTTGAAAATAAATACGAATATTAAAACAACCACTTGCCGTTTAGTGCTTCGCAAGTAGGAAGTGTTTTGGTATGTTTAGATTTATATTAATTCCGATAGTTGTTCTGGCTTTACTGCTAAGCTTTAAGAACGGGAACAAAGTAAAGCTATATGCTTTTCCCAAATTACATTTCTTTCCCCCTATGCCTGTGTCGGATTCCAATCCTGTTACACTAGAGGGAGTAGATTTGGGGAGGCACTTATTTTATGACCCTATCTTAAGTATAGATAGCAATTTGTCATGTGCGGGTTGCCATAAACAGGAAGCTGCATTTAGTGATGCGCCCAACAGGTTCAGCAAAGGCTTCAATAATGCACACCTGAATAGAAATACCTTGCCTTTATTTAACCTTGCATGGTACACATCTTTTTTTTGGGATGGCAAGGCAATAAGCCTGGAAGAGCAGGTATTTCATCCGGTAAGAGAACATGATGAAATGAACATGAAATGGAGTATTGCCATAAACCGGATTAATAGGAGCAAATATTATGTTCCTAAATTTGAGGCTGCTTTTGGAGCAGGAGCAATTGATAGCATGTTAGTTGCAAAAGCAATAGCTCAATTTGAAAGGACTTTACTTTCTTACAGATCTAAATACGACAGGGTACTGAGCGGGGAAGGTATATTTACAAAAGATGAAACAGATGGGTTTGTATTAATGAATGATATGACAAAGGGAGATTGTTTACATTGCCATACCACAGATGCTGATGCCCTTGGAACTACTTTAAAATTCAGTAATAATGGTTTAGACACGGCTTCCGGGTACATGAGTTATAAAGATAAAGGCAGGGGGTTTATATCTGGTAAAATTTATGATAACGGTAAATTTAAAATACCATCCTTACGAAATGTGGCATTAACTGCACCTTATATGCATGACGGAAGGTTTAAAACGCTTAAGGAGGTTCTTGATTTTTACAGTGAAGGCGTAAAACCTAATATCAATATTGATTCGAAAATGGAATATGCCCATCAGGGTGGAGTACACCTCTCAAGCGATGAAAAAAGGAAGATCATTGCCTTCTTAATGACTTTGACTGATTCGGCATTTATCTCAGATCCCACATTCAGTAATCCTTATAAGCGTAAGTAACGCTGATCGCATAACGACCTTCTGAAAATACTACCGTATCAAAGTCAAATCCCCTTTCATATTCACAAGCTGGGCATTTAATACATCTGCGGTATATTCTATTTCATAGAAGTAGGTGCCACCATCCAGCATCACCCCATTAAAGGTGCCATCCCATCCCTGATCAATATTATAATTGGTGTACACCATCTGTCCATACCTGTTAAAGATCTTGATCCCATAATATTTGATGGGGCATATCTGCCTCACATGAAAACGGTCATTCAATCCGTCATTGTTCGGAGTAAATGCATTTGGAACAAAAAGACATTTGTTACAATCAAACAAGGTTACATTAATAGTGTCTGAAATGGAACCACACTGATTGGTAGCGGCAACAATATGCATGCCCCCGGTTTTTGGAATAATGGTAGGTGTAGTTTCCCCGGTATTCCATAAGTAAGTATCTGCATTTTTAACGGACATACCCATTGCCACATCATTATTTGGAGAGCAAAGTATGGTGTCCTGTTGCGGATAGTGATTAGGTTTGCTTGTTATCTGTACTATGCCGTAGGCCGTATCATAACAAGGGATAAAGTCATTTACCACCATCATTATTTTATAAGTACCTGTATCTGAATAGCTGTAAGTATAAGACGGGTTTTGCGAACTTGATGTACCACCGTCTCCAAAATTCCAGTAGTATGAAGGCGAAATTCCTCCCTGGCTACCAGCGACAGATGTATTGGTAAAATTCACGGCCTGGTCCTGGCATGCAGTTAACTTATCAATTGTGAAACCGGCGCTGATAGGATGCTGTGTATTAATACTGGTGGTAACGGTGTCCCTGCACCCATTGGTAGTGGATTCAACCAAGCTGATATTGTACTGGCCCTGCACGGAATAAGTATGCGTTACGTTGGCTGTAGAATCGCTTGTTCCATCCCCTAGGGTCCATGTATAATTATCCGGTAAAGTGCCGGAATTGGCAGCTGATAATATTACGGTGTCAGCCTTGCAACCCAGTTTTGTAACTTTATTGATAGAAGGGAGGAGATCATTTACTTGTATATAAACTGAATCCTGAGCTACACATATTTGCTGGAAAGCAATGTCGTCAATAGCAAAGTCGTTCCCGCTTAAAGCAGTTTGCTGATCGTAGATGCAAATGGTAATGCTGGTGTTGCTGCTACTGTTCCATACAGTCTGAAACTGCACCCACTGGCCGGTGGTTGTGGGTAATTGTAATGGAGTGCCTAATAAATTACCATTTATTTCAAATTGCAATTGTGCGGGAAATGTAGGTGTGCAGGATGCGCCCCATGCAGAAAAAGTATATTGGGTATTGGGTGTAACCGTTATGGTTTGGCACCATATATTTACAGGGCTTCCGGCGCCGTTTATTACCATCATATTCCCGGTGCCTGTGGTATGGTCTCCGAAAGAAGCAAAATTAGGATGCACGCTAAAAGGGTTGGTAACAACTGCATAATGTGCCTCCGGCCATAAAGAGCCCGGGCCACTTGTATCTGTGTACTCACTTGAGAACCCGGTATTGCCATTGCTGAAATCTCCGTTAACAACCGAGTTAAAAGGTGTAATGGAAGTAACCGTTAAAAGATAGGACGCGGAAGTGGTGCCAAGCGTTACGGTTGGGTTTAAAACATTAGTAGCCGAAAGCCCGCTTGAGGGTGTCCAGACAGTATCGGTGATAATGGGGGTACCCCCATTAAAGGAGAAAGACGCATTTAGCTGAACTTGTGTATTACGACATGCCCTTATAGTATCAGGAAGGTTGGCAATTGATAATACACATTGGGCACTTATGTGTGTACTAAACAAGCTTTCTGCTAGAAAAAGGAAAGTGTATAAAAAACGTTTCATCAGATTAGTATTAAAAGAATCAAGTATAATTATTTACTATGTTTCTGGTAATTAGTATAAAAGACGGGCAAATTAATGAAATAGTTAGCATTTATATTAAAAAAGTGCCGAGGGCAAACCATCCATACTAAGCCGGTTTTTATCATGCATATACTGTTCAAGTCCTTCTTTACCCTTATTCTCCGCCCATTTTTGGGCATGGTCCCGTTCGCCGCTGTATTCGTACAGCGGAACGCCGAAACCACAGGATGTCTGCACTTTATCAATATCTGCAACAATGATTTGCCGGGTAGCCAGTTGCAACTCGAAATGAGCGGATAGTTCAGCCCATTTCTTGTCTTTGGGCAATACAGTAAAACCCTTGCCATATAAGCGTAAAATGTTTGGCGGCCCCTCAAAAGCACAGAACATGATGGTGATCCTGCCATTTTCCAATATATGTGCCGATGTTTCATTGCCACTGCCCACAATATCCAT
>CAIYVS010000210.1 GCA_903929655.1 uncultured Bacteroidota bacterium
GCATGTAATTAATAAAGCATTATTAAGTATATCGTGCCAGAGCTTTAAAAACTACGAATTGCTTATTATAGACGGTGCATCTAAAGATAACACATTGTCTATTCTTAAAGAATTTCAAAAAACGAATGAATGCAGGGTCGTTTCAGAAAAAGATAAAGGCATTTATGACGCGATGAATAAAGGCATTGCTTTGGCAAAAGGGGAGTGGTTATTTTTTCTTGGGGCAGATGATCATTTGCATGATGAAAATGTTTTTAGAGATCTGATTTCATTTTCAGAAAAAAACAATGCCGACATCATCTATGGCGATGTATGTTTCGAAAATGATAGGTCTGTATACGACGGGCCTTTTAATAAATGGAAAATACTGCGTAAAAATATTTCTCACCAGGCTATTTTTTATAAAAGATCTCTTTTCGAAAAATTTGGTCTTTACGACCTGGCTTATCCTATATTGGCCGACTATGTTTTTAATTTAACCTGGTTTGCAGATAAAAACATCAAAGCTCTTTATTTCAACAGGATCATCAGCATATTCGGACAAGCAGGAATATCAAGCAGTAATAACAAGAGAGATATTCTTTTTAAGAAGAACAAGGCAAAGATTGTCTACAAACATTTTTCTTTTCCTTTCTTCCTCTATTCCCTTTTGATTGTTCCCTGGATAGATTTTTTCAGGAAGAAATTCAAATCTTCCCAGATAAAGGATTAGCACCTAATGACGTTTAGATAACAGGTATTTTTTTATGAGGTAGCTGATATACTTTTTACTGCTGAAAACCATTTTGAAAGACTGGTAATACAAACCGCTGCCCTTTCTCATTTGCATCAGGTTCAGCTCTCTCTTCACCATAGTTTCATAATATTTAAAAGGTTTTTCTGCCGAGCTGGAACCTTCAATATGTATTACATGTGTATCAACAAGGTAAAATACTTTATAACCGGCCTCCCCGATCTGGTAACACCACAACTGGTCTTCGCCATACATAAAATAGCGTTCGTCCAGTTTATGTTCGGGCAAAAGTTTTAAGATAGATTGCGGAAACATAAAGAATGCACCGGATACCCAATCGCAATAAACATTAAAATCACTGTTATAGTATTGATTCAACATTAAAGCGGCTCTTTTTTTGTAGGGCAGCAGCCATAGCAATGGACGGACCAGGTCTAATAACTCATTGGCAAGATACCTGTATTTACGCGCAGCATGTTGTAGCTTACCATCAGGGTAAACAAGCTTTACAGACAGTACACCAATATCTTTATGAGATGCGAGATAATTTGCAGCAATTGATATGGAATCTTCTGACAGGTAAGTGTCTGAATTGAGTAACAAAATAATATCGCCCTTGGCTTGTTTTATACCCAGGTTATTACCCTTTGCAAAACCTTCATTCTTATCAGCCTTTACAAGTTTAATAGCCGGGAATATTTTAAGAAACTCATCTGCATTATCTTTTGGCGAAGCATTATCTACCAGGATGATTTCATAATTCACTTCCTGCGTAAATTTTATGATGCTTTTAATACAATCTACCGTAAGTTTAAAAGTATTATAATTGACAATGATGATGGAAACAAGCATTACCCGGTTTTTATGAATTTAAAAGATTTCACAGAAAGATACATCATTTCAAAACTATACTGTAGTTACAATTGTATTTTAGAAAAGTCGTTTATTTTTCTTTATAGATGCAATGTATTCGCGCAGGTCTTTTGAGGGTTTTAACCAATAAAGCATCAACAAGTATACTATAATGATAACCGCACTTCTCATTGCTGCATCTATAAATGTATGTATAAACACATGGCGCGCAGGGTCGAAAAATTCGGGGAAGAAATAGCCTGCAGCAAGTGCCGGAAGGCCGGCCAGTATCGCCAGCAGCGTATTTAAAGAAAATGGTTGCATATCGAGCTTTTTCCAGATAAACAACAATTTAGCTAGGTTAAAAATGATGATCGTTATAGTGCTGCTCCATGCTGCTCCATATATGCCATACACAGGGGCAAGTGTACGTATCAGCAAATAGAAAATGGCAATTAAGCCCAAAGAAACATAAAAATTAAATTTATAGTATTTGGTAATTGTAAGTACCTGGTCATTCATGCCGGTAGCCAGGTTAATAAAACTTCCAATAAATAAGATCGAAAAAACAGGGATCACTTCCAGATATCCATTTTTTATTATCGTGAGGGCGTTTTTTAAATTGCAAAACAGCAGTATAGCCATGCCGATTGTAGGTATCAGGATATTGATGGATGCCCTGGTAAAGATGTCTTTGGTTTTTGGCACATCATTATCTGCATATGCCTTTGCTAATACTGTGGAACTCGGTATAAGTAATGCCCTGTAGGGCAATTGTAAAAAGGCAATAAAAAAAACGGCAACACTATACACAGCTAAAGAAGTAAAACCATTATGGTTATAAAAAGGCAGTAATAAAACATCCATATAACCCATCAGCAAGAGGGAAACCGCTAATAAAAAGTGATACCATGAAAAATGTATCAATTCTTTATATTCTGCTTTACTAAAATTCTTTAGTTGCAGCGAAAAACCAAAGCTCTTTGTTTGGGTAGAAAGTATAAAAAATAAAATGACCGGTATGAGATAGATCAGTATTGTTCCTATTACAAAAATATTAAAACTAATATAACCATAAGCAAAAAGAAGTATTAAAATGATATTGCCTATGCGCAATAATACCTCACTCATAAAATCAGAAACCGCTATCTTCATTTGAGAGCCCAGGTACTGCTCTAAAATTACCATATAGAGAAATAGAAAAATAAAAACAGGCAGCCACGCAAAATATTTTTGCATAAATGGAATATCTGCAGGCTGGAAATGTATCAATATCCAGGATCGGAACAAAAAATAAAAAATAATTGCAATGCCTGTAATAATAGGCGGTATGCCGAGGCAAAGTGTGAGTAAAAGCCTTTTTTTACGTTCGTCGTTGGCATAA
>CAIYVS010000211.1 GCA_903929655.1 uncultured Bacteroidota bacterium
ATTGGCGCTTCTGCAAAGGACCTATCTATCGGCAATGTTATCATTAAAAACCTCTTACATTATGGATATACAGGGGATATCTACCCTATCAATCCCAAGGTTGATGAAATAAGAGGTCTTAAAGCATATCCAAGCATTTTTAATGTTCCTGGTGATATTGACTTGGCACATGTCATTATCCCAAGCCAGTTTGTTCCGCAAATGATAGAAGATTGCGGTGTAAAGGGGATCAAAGCCGTAATTATAAATTCTGCAGGCTTCAGCGAAATGGGTGAAGAAGGGGTGCTTCTTCAAAAGAAATTTCTTGCAAAAGCAAAAGAATATGGAATAAGAATCTTCGGGCCTAATTGCCAGGGGATCATTAATACCGACCCTGCATTAAAAGCTTATTGCGATTTTACCTTCACATTTCCGGAGCCGGGCTACATATCCATTGCCGCCCTGAGCGGCGGTGTGGGTGCATTTATCATGCAAAGCCTTTTTGACCTCGGCATAGGAATGCGCATGTATGCAAGCAACGGGAATGCCTGTGATGTTTCCATTTCCGAAGTCATCAGTTATTATGGCGAAGACGAGGGGACAAAAGCTATCTTGTTGTACACAGAAGGACTTTCAAACCCGTCTGAATTTATGCAGGTGGCAAAAGCAGTAGCCAGGAAGAAGCCTATACTTGCTATGAAAGCTGGTAGAACGGAAGAAGGTGCAAAAGCCGCAGCTTCGCATACCGGCTCACTTGCAGGAATTGACATTTCAACAGAATTGATCTTTGAAAAAACAGGGATACTGGCATTTAACAATGAGGAAGAAATGTGCCAGGCTGCTATGGCTTTTGCTACACAGCCAATTCCGAAAGGCAACAGGGTTGGCATTATAACCAACACAGGCGGACCAGCTGTTATAGCCACGGATGAATTGGTGAGCTCCGGCCTGCAGATACCGCCAATATCAGAAAAAGCTAAAAATATATTAAAGACCACCATGCTACCTGAAGCAACTATAGGCAACCCTATTGATGTTGTAGCTACAGGCGGAGGGCCACAATTCAGAAGCGCCCTGGACGTATTAATGGATGAGGAACAAATAGACGCTATTTACATCAATTATGTAACCGCTCCATTTATTGACACTGATGAGGTAGCCAGGCATATTGTGGAAGTCAGTCAATTAAAAAAGAAACCTATAGTCTGCAATTTCATGACTAATATGAGCATGGAACGTTACCAGAAAACTGCCAAAATATTAAAAGACGGCGGTGTGCCATGTTATAGCTACCCTACTACTGCTGCAAAGGCGTTAGGTGCATTATACAAGTATTCTAAAATACAACAAAGAGAGATCGGGGAAGCAAAAACCTTTCATGATATTGACAAGAAAAGGGTAGAAAATATTTTTACTAAGGCAAAAAACAAGGGCGGAGAATTCCTGCCTGCCGAGGATGTTTATGAGATCCTGTCTGCATATGGTATCCCTCTCGCGGCCTGGAGCATCAATAAAGAAACTGATGATATTGTAAAAGCTGCTGAATCTATTGGCTTTCCTGTAGTTATAAAAGCAGATGCAGCCACTTTGATACATAAAAGCGAAATGGGAGCAGTTGCGATCAATATTAAATCCACAGAAGAAGTAAGGAATGTGGTGGAAGGAATGAAAAATAAATTTAAAGTGGATGATCTTAAATTCCTGGTACAGAAATTTTTACCGGGAGGGCGGGAATTGATTTCGGGTGTTATAGCCAAGCCCGGCTTAGGCCATCTCATCATGTTTGGCCTGGGGGGTATTTATGTAGAAGTATTGAAAGATGTTGTATTCAAAATCGTACCTGTTACAGAGTTCGAAGCAAGAGAGATGCTATCATCTATCAAAACTGCAAAACTCTTAGACGGAGTGCGCGGAGAAAAAGGCATTAACAAAGATAGCGTCAGCAATATCATTCAGCGTCTGTCTCAGTTGCTCACAGATTTTCCTTTGATCAAAGAAATGGATTTGAACCCGATTATGGCATTTAGTGACAATGCATTTGTAGTTGATGCCAGGATAAAAATTTAATAAAATAACACTGTATGTATAAAATACAATCAGCAAAACTATTAAAGGAAATAATGGGGAATTATTTCCGGGGGATGAAAAACACAAATAAAAAGGTGGCATGGTGCACAAGTGTGGGACCCGCTGAATTGTTGCGATCATTTGGATTTGAAGTGCATTTCCCTGAAAATCATGGCGCATTGTTAGGTGCCACACGCACTGCCGGAGACTATATACCTGAAACAGCCAAGTTTGGGTATTCCAATGATATTTGTTCTTACCTCACTGCTGATATTGGATCACATCTTAAAAAACAAACACCACTTTCCGAACATTACGACCTGGATGGGCCACCTAAACCCGATATTATAGTTTACAATACCAACCAATGTCGCGAAGTG
>CAIYVS010000212.1 GCA_903929655.1 uncultured Bacteroidota bacterium
ATTCAACCTTTGCGTTTGTCGGGCCAAAAAGAATTACATTGTCGTAATTCTTAATGATGTCACCCAAACTTTTGTAGAACTCAGATTGTTCATGTTGCTCTTTATTATGCATCACATTTTCACTCTTTCCCTGGCTCTCAGCCTTTACCTCATGTGTGAATTTTGACTCTATAGTTTTTGTTTCAATAGGGTCTGTAAATTCCATAATATTGGCAGAAGAATGATCCATCCAAATACCTAAATTCCTTACTGTGGTCATATTTTCATATTGAGCTGTTATGTAAAATTGCTAATTTGTTTTTTGTACTTTCATGGTTCATACTGTAATTATTCAATAAGGCATTTAATGAATCATGGTAATCGCTTAAATTTTTTATACTCATTTCATCGCTGGTCGAATCCGGTAATTTAACCGGCATTTCTCCTATATATTTCGATAATTCAGGAAATTTTTCCCCAATAGTCATCGTGATCTTCAGGATATCGTTGTTGAGTTGTTTTTCTGTTTTCATAAAATATTTATTATTAGCATTTAATAAACTTTTTTTTGTTTTTCAGTTCAGAAAATTATTGGTAGAAGAATAAGAGCATCATGCCTCAACACGATGCTCTTAAGTATTACAAGTGCATTATTAAGATGAATGCCTAGCTTTTTAGAGCATGACTTTTCAAGTCCTTTTTCTGAGCTTCGTTTGCAAGATTGTGATGCCCCTGTGCAATTATAGTACTTGTAGCAGCTTTATCATGGTTACCATCTTCGTGATGCTTTGCTGCTTCCAAATGATGTTTCGCTGCTTCCACATGATGTTTTGCAGCATTTTTGTGATTTTCAATCCCTATCTGATTTTCATCTGAAGAATCATTTGACTGTTCCTTTTTTGATGAAGATTCATTAGATTTTACCTGAGCCTGAACAGGCTGGTCTTTCTTTACTGATGGCGCGATATTTGTCATTTCATTCTTTTTTTTGTTGTGAATTAATTTTCACTCATCAAAGGTAAATACGCTCATTCTTGTAACTCTTACACGAGCAACTTAATAATTTGCATCATTCACAGATTATCAAGGTTTATCCGTTGTTACATCCTGTGCAGATCTAACTTCACCCAGTGTCTTTTCCAGGTCCCTGTCCAATTCATACAAGGCGTCCCCGCTTACCTTTTCACCTCCGGCTATTTTCATCTTATCCAGCAAACCCATTGCAAACGTTTCCTCTTCTATCTGTTCTTTTACAAACCATTGCATAAAATTCCAACTTGCCCAATCTTCCTCATCAAGACTCATTTTCACCAGCTTGTAAATAGCTTTTGTATTATCTGTTTCATGTTCAAATACCTTTTCAAAACAGTTATTGATACTTGCAGGGTTTTCAGGCGGTTCCAGAATAGAGGCAACTTGTACTTTCGCGCCTCTTTTTAAAATATACTCCAGTATCTTCATCATGTGGTTACGCTCCTCCTGTGCATGCCTGAAGAGAAAATTGGCTATGCCTCGGCAGCCTTCACTCTCAGCCCATGCAGCATAAGATAAATATATTTGCGAAGCATACGCTTCATTTGTCATTTGCACATTTAGTGCAGCGGTTAGCTTTTTTGAAAGCCGGTTAGTATTCATTTTGTATATTTTTAAAATTATTTGGCTTGAAACCAATAATGAAT
Source organism: uncultured Bacteroidota bacterium (assembly GCA_903929655.1). Lineage (GTDB taxonomy): Bacteria > Bacteroidota > Bacteroidia > Chitinophagales > Chitinophagaceae > JABDGU01. The sequence continues at coordinate 1,659 of CAIYVS010000212.1, forward strand.
GTTGTTATTAAACACTGCCTGTATTTTTACTTCAATAGATTACATGCCGCACCTCTGCAGATGCCTGTTCAACAATAATTTACCCCCTCAAGAGAGTATATCCTGCCTGTCATTTTACCAGGTTCCCGCATAGGAAATTGGGAATAGCGCACCCTTTCACCCTTTCTGATATGAATCTCTTTCAAAAGATTAAGTGTAACATTTAGTGTTCTGTATAGAGCTTCTTCCGTAGCAACATTTCTTAATGTCATATAATGCCGGAATGAACGCCACTTCCTCTCCAACTCCAGTATATCATTTATTCCATAAAACATTTCTCCTTCAGCCTCTATGGTCATTAAGCCTTTATAGAGGCTCTCCTTATTCATAGCTATATGGGGTACAATTTGCCCTTCAATAAGTTCATACTCTTCTATCACCAAAGCCCAATATGGATTATTGTTAAGGAGAGTGCCAACAAAGTTGCAATGAGGGCATTCCACACTGATTTGATATTCCAGGTATGCTTTTTCAATTTTTCTATACTGTGCCTCGTGATACATTTTACCTGAGTTTAAACATTAACTAAAGATCCGTACCCACACGCATGACTTTCCCTTTTTTATCTTGCCAGGCTGTTTTATTATTCACTTCTATTTCGGGAAATGGAAACTTGAGAGTAAAGGTAAATACACTACTTTCTAAAAACCTTATATAACTTCATAAAAGTGTTACATAATTCACAGCTTTAAAAAAACAACAGCTTCAATTAAGCATACAACAAAAATAGTCTGCCTCACTTTTTTGAGACAAACTATTTTGTATAATAAGACGATTAAAATTTGAAATAATTGTTACCGCTTTCTATTCAGGCTAGCTTTCCGGATCAGGGGTATTAGAGCCAGTGGAAACAGGTGTTGGAGATGATGTTGATGGAGAAGTTGAAGGTATCTCAACCGAAGTTGAGCTTATTGATGGAGAAATTGATGGCATTTCAACCGGAATAGGAGTTGTTGTTAGATTTGACATTTTCATTTCAATATGATTTGTAACAGAATTATTACACAGCAAAGGTCAGCAGTCTAGTATTCATATAGATTACACAAGCCTTCCCTTAATTTGCATCATTCACAGGTTTTCAAGCGTGTTGCGCCTTTTGTCTTTTAACGACTTAAAGAAAGAAGGTGTTAAACCTGTTATTTTTTTAAACTGGTGAGAAAGATGTGCAACACTGCTATAATGAAGCTTATCGGCAATTTCAGTCAGGTTCAACTCATCATAAATGATCAGTTCTTTTACCTTTTCGATCTTATTAATAATAATAAAGTGTTGTATTGTTATACCCTTCACCTCCGAAAATATGTTGGACAAATAGGTATAATCCAGGTTTAGTTTTTCACTGATGAAGTCCGAGTAATTAATTTGAGGCAACTCATCAGAATAATGGATCATTTCGGTGATAACATTTTTTATTCTTTCAATAAGAATGGCTTTTTTATCGTCCAGCAGTTCCAGGCCTAAACTTAGCAGGTCTCGTTTTAACTTTTCCCTTTGTTCTGTTGTAATATCCTCCATTACATCCGCTACTCCCAGTTCAACAAATACATATTTCAGGCCCAGTTTTTTCAACTCTTCTTTCACCATCATTTTACATCGCAGGCTTACCATATATTTGATGTATAATTTCATATTGGCTTTATTAAATAATAATGCGGTCAATAGTATTTACCTGAATACAGACCATGCGTTTTATTTGCTGCGTATGTTATGATATGTAAAAGTACCTGTTTTAAATACATTCCTACCCCAATTAGTAATAAATGGCTGTTAAACCTGCCCAGAATCTCAATAGAATTCAATAAATACGCAATATATTACACGACTTTTCATAAAAAAAGAGGCAACACGCCTCTTTCTCACCATATTACCACTTATCCTTTAATGCTTATGATTATTTTCGTTGTTCTGTAATTGTTGATTATTCAATTGATTCTGTTTACTGTGCAGATCTTCCTTCAACTGCTCATTCGACCTGTTAGTTGAATCCTGTTTATTGTGCATATCTTCTTTCACCTGCAGGTTGGCCCTGTTAAGCGAATCCTGTTTTACCTGTGCTATTGCCCTGTTTTGTTCATTTATCCTGTTTTGTTTATCCTGCACGTCCTGCGGTGATATCCACTTGTCATGTTCAGGGTGGTCATTTTTAGCAAGGTATTTTTGCTCATGGCTATCACGGATGGCTAACTGGTCATGTTGGCCTTTGTATTGCGCATATTGCCTTCTATTCCCGATATAGTTCATGTAAGGCTTTGGCTCGTTTAACACCACTTTATGAGCGCTGTAAAAATCGAAATTCTTAAACCGCACAGGCATTGTAGTAACCGTTACCCAATGTTTCTTCACACGGTATATATACTGGGCTCCGGGCACGTAGTAATAAGCATTCAAGTCCGGAAAGTAATAATATTCTACGTGGTCATAGCCTGTAGGCCCCCATAAAGGTTGCGTTACTATATTTACATTTGTGTAAGCTTGCGCTGTGGCTTTGTTATATAAAACGCAGCTAAGCAGAAGCGTGATCATAATTAGTTTTTTCATTTCCTTTTTTTCTTTTTATAAATGATGTAAAATGTTATTAGCTTATTTTGATCCGTCACTTGCACGCAAAGTGAGTTGATTTTGATTATAATTCATATTACGTTCTGCATTTTTTGCAGGCCCGTCATATTGCTGGCTTGGGTCGCCATTAGCAGGATTGGTCATATCATCTCCTATAATAAAATTATGATACCTGTAATAGTTATTGTAAGGGTTTGTTGGTTTGTCATTAAGCACAGTAGTAGATGGCATGGCGATTACTTCTGTTTCTATTGCACCTGGTGCTGCTACAACCTGCCTCCTTTGATTCTGGGCCCTTAACTGATCGCTGCTACATATATAATTGCCTGCCAGATTTTGGCAAACACTGTAATTTTTGTTAAAAGAATTTTTTTTGATTTTCCGTGTTTGTGCATTTGTGTTATCAGCAATCATAACGATTATTGTCAGCATCATTAATATCTTTTTCATAATTTTCGATTTAAACGTTTGTTCGGAAACAAAGGTAGATGCATTGTTGCGCTAACATCTTACACAATGACGTTTATAAGTTGCATAATTCACATGAGTGAGTCACCAGAGATCGTGGATAGTTTTCTTCCGGCATTGTTCAGTATCCTTTAAGCCTCAGAACGCTTTAAATACAAATGACTTAGCTTCGCTGAATATGTATCATCTCAACACTTCTTAAATACACACTATCATTTATGAAATTTTCTACCAGCTCGACATAAAAAGAATACAAACCTTAACAGACTCCATCTTTGCAGTTGCTATGACAATATTGATTCTTGAAATCAGAATTCCGAATGATTTAGATTCTACTCACCTCACAAGATATTTTCTTCATCGCACCTTATCCGAACTCTTTATTTATTTCATCAGCTTTGTAACATTAGGCATCTTCTGGATCGGCTCACATTTTCATCACAATCTCATTACACAGACTGACAGGATAAGCAGTTGGTTGAATATTTTCTTCCTGATGATGATTTGTATGATCCCCTTTTCAGCACAACTTCTCAATCACTACAGGCACGAAAAATTGAGTATCACTTTTTATTGTGTGGATCTTATTATTGCGAGTTATTGCCACTACCTGATGCTTATATATGCATGGAAGAAAAATTATGTAAAGCCTACCTTGACGCCTGAATACTATAAAAATGCAAAACACCGGATTTTAATACCCATCTATATTTACTTTGCCATCATTGGCGTCTCCTATTTCTCACCTTACATAGCTTTATACATGTTTATGATTCCGTTTGTTTTACATATTCTTCCGGAAAGTGCAAATGAACGGGTCAGTATTTAGTTAAAGGTTTAAATGATTAAAGGATTATGTACTATTCCTGTTGCATACAAAACAATGCGATTTGAAACTGAAAAAATATTTGAATCTCACAGGCATATTCCTGGTATTCATCTGCAAGGATAATATCCCAATATATGATGCCTTTACAAAAGCAGAATTGCCTGAATGTCGTAAGCATGATACATTCTATCAAACAGGAAGCAATTTTGCTTTTATATCAACTTACAGATTTTATACAGGTCGTGAAAACAAAGTGTAATAGATAGAAGCAGGGTTTCCTGTCGCCCCATCAGTACACGCTATTTAATAAATTACAATGCTAAAAGATTCGAAGAGCTTCAGAGATTTAGTTTAAACTATACGTTACCAATGCTTATTAAAATCTCAGCAGTATGTTCTTTGTGATCATCAATAAGGGTAATAAATTTTTCTTCCAGGTCCATACCATCTATTTTTATTTTTATGCCTTTACCTTCTTCATGCACCTGGTGGATATGAAAGTGATATAAGGTCTCCTTGTATCTGTAATGTATTTTACAAAGACTCCATGCGGCTGGTAGGCATGGCTCAAACCTTAGTTTATCATTTTCTGCTTTTAGGCCTAGCAATGATTGGAATATAAGTTGGTTCATCCAACCGGCAGATCCTGTGTACCATGTCCAGCCGCCCTGTCCATTATGCAGAGGGCTTGCATATACATCGGCAGCAACAACATATGGTTCCACTTTATAGGTAGCTATTCCTTCCATAGATCTTCCATGATTTACAGGATTGATCATGTCAAAAAGTTCCCAGGCACGCTTACCGTCTCCAATAGCTGCGAATGCCATAATAGCCCATATGGCCGCATGTGTATATTGGCCTCCATTTTCTCTAACTCCGGGAACATATCCTTTAATATATCCCGGATTCATGTCTGATTTGTCAAAAGGAGGATCCAGTAATTGAATGATACCACTTTCCCTATTTACAAGGTGTTTATCTACTGCATTCATAGCCATACCTGAGCGCTTGGTATCTCCCGCTCCTGAGAGTATTGACCAACTTTGCGAAATTGAATCAATCCGGCATTCTGCATTTGCGGAAGAACCAAGCGCAGTACCATCATCAAAATAAGCACGTCGATACCATTCGCCATCCCAACCATGTTGCTCTATATTGCGTTGCAATTCATTCGCATTTTCTCTGCATTGCTCAGCAAATGAAGTATCATTAAACAAATTTGATATTTCAATGAAACGAATTAAAATATTATAAAGAAAGAAACCTAACCATATGCTTTCACCTTTACCATCTTTTCCAACCTTATCCATTCCGTCGTTCCAATCTCCTGACCCCATAAGAGGCAAGCCATGTATACCAAAGCTTAAGCTATGCTTAATAGCACGCACACAATGATCATACAGACTACTTGATTTACCAGATCTATCAGGGAGATCATAGTAGGATTCCTCATCAGTATTTAGCGGTCGCCCATCCAGGAAGAATATAGGTTCATTTAAAATTTCACTATCTCCAGTAACAGTAACATATTGACATGTCACAAAAGGTAACCAGAGAAGATCGTCTGAGCATTTGGTTCTTATGCCTCTCCCGCTTGGTGGGTGCCACCAGTGTTGAACATCCCCTTCTTTGAACTGACGTGATGCACAAAGCAGAATTTGGTTTCGCGCAAGCTGAGATTGCGTATAGAGAAAAGATAGAACATCCTGCAACTGGTCCCTAAAACCAAATGCCCCACCAGATTGATAGTATCCGCTTCTGCCCCAAATGCGGCTGGATAATGTTTGATAAGTTAGCCAGCCGTTAGCCAGGATATTTAATGGAACATCAGGAGTCTCAATTTGCACAGCTTCAATAGTCTGTATCCAGAAATTTTGCACTTTTTTTAATGCATCACCGGCAGCTATGCCACCTCTGAATTGCCGTATCAATTGGGTGGCATCTGTGGCATTTCTACCCACTCCTAGCCGAAAAACAAGCTCATGTTCCTGTCCATCGTTCAGGTTAAATGCCACCTGGATAGCCGCACATGGGTCGAGACCTGCCCCGATTTTTCCTGATAGCCGCACCCGGCTCATAGCATCCGGGTTTTTAAGGGTGCCATTTCTACCAATAAATGTATTACGGTCGGCAGTGAAAGTTCTGTCTGCATCATCAACATCAAAAAATACAACCCTGCCATCTAATGCATTATTGTATTGATTTCTTGCTACAAGAGCCCCGGTACTTGGATCAAGATCTGTAATGATATGCATGGCAGATCTATGCCTGAGGTCGCCCAGAACCAATGTTATATACCCTGTGGCTGACAATTGGCGTGATCTTCCGGAAAGGTTTTGAAATTTTATTGTGATGAATTTAATACTGGCTTCAATATCTGCATATACCCAGGTTTCTGATCTGATCCCATTCTCGGTATGCTCAAAAACACTATACCCGAATCCATGCCTTGTGATATATGGTGTTTCCCCGCTTGCAGGCAAAGGCATGGGAGACCAAAACACTCCGCTCTCCTCATCCCTGATATAAAATGCTTCTCCTGAAGTATCAGAAACAGGATCATTACACCATGGACTGAGACGCAGTTCATGTGCATTTTCGACCCATGTATATGATGAACCACTTTCTGAAATAACAGTTCCAAAATGAGGATTAGCTATTACATTTACCCATGGGGCTGGTGTTTTTACTGTATTGGTTGTAATGATCACATACTCTCTTCCGTTTTGTGAATACCCCCCATGACCATTAAAAAACAGGAGGTCTTCCGGCAATACGGATATCTCAGCTGCGGAAGTTTCAATATGCTCCTGAATGCTGAGTAGCGGAGGCGGTGTTTTTATTACGTTGCGTTTATTTATCTGATCCAATAACGCACCGTTACTGTCAGAGATAATGATGCGGGCTACGGATTGAAATAGTATTTTGTCTTCATGCGATATCTGGTCGGAAAATTTCACAAAAATACTACCTGCCTTGTTCGTTAAATTAACGTTCGCAGATATCAATCCTAATATCTCGTCTTGCAGTGTTTGCCTGTAACCACGATGATCTTCGTTCCAGATCACCAGGTCTACTGCCAGTCCTTTTAACTGCCAGTAAGCGTGGGCCTGCACAAGCTGTTTTACAAGCGCTATATTTTCAGAATCTTCAATTCGTAACAATACAATCGGCAAATCGCCCGAAATGGAATAACTCCAGAGTCCGGATTGGCCCTTGAAATTTTTAATAAGAATGCTTGCGTCTGCCCTTAATGAAGAATTTGGATAAATAATAGATCCTGCAATACGCTCATAGAGCTGTGCTTCCGCTTCAGTAGCATTGATCTGCCTCAGCACCACCTGGCTATGTGTCCATGAGAGTTCGAAAGCACGATTCCTAAGGTGGCGGTCCTGGTATTTTTCCATCAACCCCTGGCATACCTCTCTTGTTTCACCTATACCTAAAATCAGGTCTATGGTTGTAGTTTGCTCCGGCTTAAGCACAATTCTGTACCGGATTGATACAATAGGGTCTAATACTGGCCCCTGGCTTCCGGACAATTTTACAGAGGCATTCATCGCTTGCGGATTAACGAGTGTGTTGCCTCTGCCAATAAATTTCATTCTATCTGTCTCAAAAGAAATAGCATCCTCTTTCACCCCTTGCACTGTCATAAGGTGAAACATCCATGGTGGATGCTCATCTGCAGAACGTGGCCTGCGGGTACATATTATGGCAGGATAACCCGGAACGATCTCGGTTTGAACAAAAAGCTTATTAAATGCAGGATGTATAGCATCGGCTGCATCGGATGAAAGGACCACTTCTGCATAACTTGTTACCTCAATAACTTTACGTGTCCCTGATTTATTGGTAATGCGTACACGTCTTATTTCGATATCATCTTCCGGAGAAACTACGATTTCTGTCCTTGTCTCAAAGCCCTTGTCCTGCCTGTGAAACTCTGCATGTCCCAGTGTTTCACCTAGCCAATCTCCCAGTGCTAGTGTTAGTCCCAGCGTTTCTCCTTCTGTCAGTCCCTCACAAAGCCCCAGTGCTAGTGTTAGTCCCAGTGTTTCACTCGCTGCGCGTGCCGCCGACTTGGTGCTGATCCCGTGCCGGGCCGCTGCCTTCGACCTTGAGGCAATTGAGACAACACTCATGCTCGCCAAGGCCACGATGAAACCCGCCTATGTGGTTTTGAACGCCGTGCCGCCGCGCAGCAACATCGGCAGGGAAGCCGCGCAGGGTTTGACCGCTCGTGGCGCACAGGTTGCCCCCCATCAACTCACACACCGCGCCGCCTTTGCCCATGGCGTGATCGATGGACGCACCGCGCAGGAATTCGAGCCACAAGGAAAGGCCGCTGAGGAGGTTGAAGGTATCTACATGTGGCTGTGTGGTATTGTAGGCATGTCCACACGCGGGCATTCTAGAGAGGTAGCCTAAAATATGAGCAAACGCCCCAGCCTTTTTGCACCAATGCCGGAGCGGCGAGCCGAGCCGAGCGAAATCGTGACCGGCCAGCTGATTGAGACGACCGGCGCGAGCGTAGCCACGAAGAGACCGCCGAGCCGTGCCGGTAAGCGTGTGCTGTCCGTCTATCTTGACCCGCTGGCATGGAAACAGCTTCGACAACTGGCCCTCGATGTGGACACGTCAACACAGGCTTTAGGTGAGGAGGCGGTGAATCTTCTGTTTGCCAAGCACGGGTTGAACCGGAGCGCATAGATACAAGCCCAGGTATCGGCGTTACTGCGCTGTTGTCCGGCACGATTGAATTGGTGCAATTATGAACCTGTGAACAATATCATAAATTCAAAATTGAGCCCGATCTAATCCAATGAGATGATGTGCCGATCCTCTTCCTGTCGCGGTCAGACGTTGCTCAACGAGCACGGCAGTGTTCCTCGAAAATCGGAACCACTGCAGGGGAGATGGAAATTGACAGATTATACTAAAATATGGATATCTAGATAATGGCTGAAGTGCCGATCAAAACCGTTGTCTGGATTGGCCCGACCCTAAAGGAACTGAAGGCGTTCCCACGAGCAGTTCAACGAGCGGTTGGACTGGCGTTTTACGCCACCCAGCTCGGCGAGACACCGCCTGACGCCAAGCCGTTGAAGGGTTTCAGCGGAGCCGGGGTGTTGGAACTGGTGGAGGACCACAGCGGCGACACCTACCGCGCTGTTTATACCGTTCGGTTCGCGACCAAGATTTACG
>CAIYVS010000213.1 GCA_903929655.1 uncultured Bacteroidota bacterium
AAGGAGTAGTGATGATGAAATTTCCGAAAAAGATATTGATATGCTCATATCGGAGCAATACAAAACATTTATTCCGGAGAATGACCAGATAATTGATATTATTCCCAAAAACTTTACGGTTGATACCATACCAAATGTTTTGAACCCGGTTGGTATGAACGGGACAAAACTCTCGGCTAACTTTCACATAATAACTGCGGACAGGAATATTATCAGAAATTTGAAACGTTCCGTAGACAAAGCCGATTTGAACATCAAAAAGATTCTTCTTCAGCCCCTGGCAACAGCTTTGGCATTAACAAGAGAAGAAGACAGGGAGGCAGGTGTTGTGGTGGTAGATATTGGTGCAGGTACAACAGATATTACCATTTTTTGTGACGGTACGCTCAGGCACGTGGTAGTTGTGCCATGCGGTAGCGATAATATCACCAATGATATCCGGAATGGCCTGGGTTTATTACGCTCGCAGGCAGAACAGTTAAAGATTCTGTATGGCATGGCGCTTATTACAAAAATAGATCCCGCAGCGGTTATTAACGTTCCCGGTCTGCGCGGCCTTCCCGCAAAAGAAATTTCTCTTAAAACGCTATATGTTCTTATTGAAGAAGCAATGCAGGAAATTATTGACTACGTTGTTATTCAACTAAAACAATTGAACCTGGATAAATCGCTTCATGGTGGTATTATTCTCACCGGCGGTGGTGCACAGTTAAAGAACATAAAGAAACTTACAGAGCAAATAACAGGTATGAGTGTGCGTATTGGTACTGTTAGCGACTACCTTACAGAAAATGCCATTGAAAAATATGCTAACCCGGGTTTAATAAGCAGCATCAGCCTGATACTGAAAGCCTGTGACGATTTTGAATATGCTAATGCAAAAAGTCTTGACGGGGAATTTGAGCCCGACGAAAACAATGCAAAGCAGGATGTACAAAATTCTGCTGAAACAATAGTGTTGAAAGCGCCGCTTGCGAATGGAGCCTCGGATACTTCAAATAAAAAAAATGCAAGAATATTTCAACGCATTGCCAACACCCTTAAAGGTAAATTTATGGAGTTGTTTGAGGAAGTAGATAAAGAAGTAATGGAATAATCATAAATTTTTATTTCCTTGGATTGACCGTATAGCTTGCCGGTATTGAAAAAGGAAAATCCAGTTCCTGGTCAAAATCTGCACTATTAAAGTCCATCTCAAGTGTATAACTTGTTCCCGTATTCTGAAGATGTACAGATCTTACAAAAGAGAATTTTCTATCACGTATTAAAAGGTATTTTTTGTATTCAATAAAGCCCTGGGGGCTATTAGGGCTATGAGTATGCAATTGCTCCGAACGAAGGGTACTATCAGCCTTATTATAGCATAGGCTCTGCACGTAATTGCTGTCTTCTGTTTTTATTGTCCACATGCCAGTACTGTCCGTAGCATCAACTATCTCGCCTGATTTTATTAAGGCCTGGCCAACAATGAAGTTTTGCAAAGTAGAGAAGTCCGCAGGTACTGGTAACAACCTTGTCGCCTGGCTCAAGGGCAGCAGCATCACTTCCCGGTCAATTTGGTTGATCATTTTTATGCTATCCACAGTGATCAGTATTCTCGCCACAGGCACCATCCCGCCAAGGGCAGTTATATTGATCCAGATGACACTGTCTTTTTTGATGCGTATATGAGCTGTGAAATCATTTTGATTATCCTTTTCTTCATAGTGCATCCGGGCTTTTCCGCTAAAAGTGCTATAGCTGAATTGTTGTTGCCATAGTGGCATTACCTGCGCCATAAGCATTTTCTTCTCATTGCTTATTACCGGAGTTGCGATGCTGTCTTTTTTTGCAACGTTTACATTTCCCTCCTCATATACAGGCCCTATAAAAGCGTGCGAAATCTTTACAGTGTCCTTAACATCCTGCCTGGCAGCAGGATGTCTTAAAAGCTTACAACTTGTAAACCCGATTAGAAAAATGCAACACAGGGCTATTCCCGAAAACCACCTATTCATACAGCTTTTTTTCCTGGATTTTTTTATCGATCCTCGGATCATTCAGGCCTTTTGTCTTGGCCGTTTTCCAATATTCAACAGCTTTATCTGTTTCATTCATCTTGTAATACACATCACCCATGTGTTCATACAGGGTGCCATCTGCATTCGTCGGGTTCATGTCTATGGCTTTTTGTATATACTCTTTCGCCTTTTCATATTTCCCTTCTTTATACAATATCCATCCATAAGTGTCAAAAAATGAAGCCTCAGGCAATATTTGAAGAGAACGGTTAGACATTCTTTCTGCCACATCAAGTTTTTCACCCCTTAAAGACAAATAGTAGCTATAGTTATTTAATACAAAAGGGTCATTAGGCTCCAGCTTGATAGACTTATCAAAACAACTATCCGAAAAAGGAAATTGTTTGGTTGTATTGTATATATCCGCCAGTGTAGAATACATTTTGGCCAGGGGCGCATGGTCGTCCTCAGGTTGTGTATCAATAGCCCTGTTCAATTGCTTAATTGCCGCAGGATAATTTTTAAGGTTCATTTGCCCTATGCCATTATAATAATACACCAATGCCTGGTTGGGAAATACACGCATCGCCTTCTCTGTATATTTTATAAGAGAATCTGCATCATTTTTTTCAAGGGATATTTCAAATAATTTTTCCCATACCACGAAACGGGAAGGATCTATGGCCAGCGACCTCTTGTACTGTATCACAGCGCTGTCGTGTATACCCGTCATCGCAAGCGATTCTCCATATACCGCAATTACCACGGGATCGTTTTTATGTTGACTATATAAACGCCTGGCAAGTTCAATGCCTTCCTTTCTCCTGGTTGAGTCATTGGCTATATCCTGCAGATAAGGAACCATCAATTGTATCTGCGTTTCGGGGTCCAGGTCTTTATTGGTAATGGCCTTTTTTACAAATTCTGTAAATTTTACGGTATCGTTCTCTTTTTTATAATGCTCTGCCAGTCCCAACTCTATTGATGCCTCATCGGGGAATATCACTTCAGCTTTCTTTAATATTTCTTCAGCTTTTTTCGGTTCTTTATTGTTATCATACATCTCAGCAAGCCAGGCATAGTATTTAGGCTCCTTGGGGTTTTGGTTGATTAGTTCATTTATTACCTTGGCAGCATTATCAAGGTCATTCATTTTAAGGTATATCTGCTGTTTTTGAATCAATATGTCTTCATCCTGGCCTTCCTGCAGCATCAGCTTATCCAGCAATGCAAGTGCATCTTTGTATTTGCCCGCTAATTTATAATAGGATGCAGCCTTGAATAAATAATCAGCATTATAAGATTCCTGTTCTGCTATTTCTTTATAAATGCCTGCCGCCTCCTCATACGAATTTCGTGATGCCAATATCTCGGCATACTGCATTTTATACCACTTGTTGCCATCATCCAGCTTTATGGCCTTTTTAATGAATTCAGTGGCTTCCTCTTCTTTATTTTGTTTAATGCTTATCTTAGACAATTCATAATAGGTGGCAGCCACATCGGGTTTCATTTTCAAAAATACCCGAAACAGGCTGTCTGCCTCCTTACTATCGCCAAGTATATTGGCCTTCACTGCATCATAGTATATACCATCTGCATTAGCCTCTGCAGCATTTACAAAATGGGGATCGTTTTCCTGCCCTGAAGCACGAAGTATACATAGCAATGCCAATATTGCAGTGCAGGTAAAACTTTTTCCTTTATGCCAGATCATAGTTGTGTCGAAAAATCTCCCAGGCTTAATTCCCTGGGCTTTTCTATGTAAGTTACGTTTTTCCCTAACATGGAATTTTCAAACTGGCTGTTCTTAACAACAGTTTGGGCCTGTACAATACTGTTTTTTATCCTGCTGTCATCTATCACAACCCCTTCCTCCAGTGAAACAAACGGGCCAACAACCGAATTTTTAATGCTCACATTCTTGCCAATATAACAGGGAGGGATCACAACCGAATTTTCAATTTTTGCGGTAACAGATACCAGGTCTTCGCTATCTTTCTTAATGTCCAGTATGCGTTGGTTGGTATATATGGTAGCGTCCTTATTTCCGCAATCCAGCCATTCATCCACCTGGTCTGTATAGAATTTCACACCGTTTTTAAGCATGTGTTCCATAGCATCAGTTATCTGGTATTCGCCCTTTAGTTTTATATCATTGTCAATCAGGCGTTGCAATTCTTTCTTAAGCCTTTCACCATCCTTAAAATAATATACACCAATAATAGCCAGGTCCGATACAAAATCCTTGGGCTTTTCTACAAACTCCACTATTTCATTTGATGCATTCAGCTTCACAACGCCAAAAGCACTGGGGTCTTCTATTTTCTGAGTCCAGACGATTGCATCTTTATTAGTGTCTATGCTGAAAGTGGCTTTAAAAAGCGTATCTGCAAATGCAATGAAAACATTCCCTTTCAGGCTTTCAGCAGCACAAAGAATAGCATGCCCCGTACCTAGGGGCTCCTCCTGGTAACATATCCTGCCTTTTGCACCCAAAGTTTCCGCAACCTTACAAAGGTGTTGTTCCACCTCCTTCCCAAAACCGGGAGCTATAATAAAAGCAATCTCATCCACTTTGGTATTGCAGGTCGCAATGATGTCCTCAACCAGTCTTTGCACTATTGGCTTGCCTGCAATAGGCAGTAAAGGTTTTGCAGTAGTGAGCGTATGCGGCCTCATTCGCTTGCCCATACCTGCCATCGGGATAATAATATTCATAACGTGTTCTTATTGCAATTGTTTTAATCAAAAAATCGGCATCAACTAAGCCCTGAATGTCCGAAACCACCACTGCCGCGTACCGTTGCATCCAATTCATCCACCTGTTCCCATGCCGCTGTTTCGTATTTCGAAACCACCATTTGCGCAATGCGCTCACCATCATTTATAACTTGCACTTCATTCGATAAATTGATCATCGCCACCATGATCTCACCCCTGTAGTCGCTGTCAATAGTTCCAGGAGTATTGATCAGGGTTAAACCTCTTTTTATTGCCAGGCCGCTCCTGGGTCGTATCTGGGCTTCGTAACCTTCGGGTAAAGCGATATACAATCCCGTTGCCACCAGTTTTCGTTCCATTGGCTGCAGGCTCACTGGTTCTGCCAGCCATGCTCTAAGGTCCATACCTGCAGAACCCCCTGTCTGGTAAGCAGGCAAGGGATGTGGTGAATGACTAATTATTTGTATCTGAACCGGCATTTATCGTGCGCGCAAAGGTAATGGATTGCGCGGTAAAATAAATGGTTTTGGCTACTGGCCTTTCGAAATGCATTACGCAATATATAAATTGTTAATTTATGTTTTTTTAAAGAACTATTTTAACAAATTGAAAAACATATTTTACTTAGGTTTGTATCATAAATTATTGACTTATTGACAAGACAATTGGTCTTTCGCACGCGGAAGGCATAAGAGAGATTTTTTAGAAGATCATTGTTATTAATCAAGCGTTATTCTCCCATGGCATTATTGGGTAATCTTATAGCTCGTTCATTACAACTCCGGAAACAATTCAAACTCAGGGTCGCACCCCCGCAAACATACCAAAGACATGCCCTGCGCCAATTATTGGAACGCGGGCAATACACCTCTTTTGGTAAACATTATGGTTTCGGAAAAATCCTGAGCCAGGAAGTGGATTTTGTGAATGCATTCCGCAATAAAGTACCTGTTCATACTTATAATGAAATGCACAAGCAATGGTGGTACCGTTGCCAGAAAGGAGAGGAAAATGTTACATGGCCCGGAAAAGTCAAGTATTTTGCACTTAGTTCCGGCACCTCAGAATCAGCCAGCAAGCACATTCCTGTCACCCTCGACATGATCAGGTCTATAAAAAATGTAGGCTTCAAACAGCTCTACAGCATGGCCAATTTCAAATTGCCACCCGTGGTCTTTGAGAAAGGTATTTTAATGCTGGGGGGCTCTACTTCCTTGTTTGAAAAAGGAGAATATTACGAGGGCGATATGAGCGGGATCAGCGCCAAAAATATGCCCCGCTGGATATCCTCACTTTTATATAAGCCCGGCCAGCGCATATCCCGGCGCCCCAATTGGGAAGAACGCATCAAGCTGATAGTGGAGAACGCACCTAATTGGGACGTGGGCATGATCTGTGGCGTTCCTGCATGGGTACAGATAGTAGTGGAACGAATAATTCATACCTATAACCTGGAGAGCATACATGATATGTGGCCTAACCTCGGTATATACATACACGGAGGCGTTTCGATAGAACCATACAGGGAGAGTTTCAAAAAATTGCTGGGAGACAGGGTTACTTATATTGAAACCTACATGGCATCCGAAGGCTCCTTTGGTTTCCAGGCAAGACCCGGTGGTGGTATCAAACTGGTACTGAATGCAGGTATATTCTATGAGTTCATACCCTTTACCGGCGAAAACTTTGACGAAGAAGGCAATCCCAAAGCCGATCCTGAAACCTTACTGGTGCATGAAGTGAAAGAAGACGTGGAGTATGCAGTTATGATCACAACATGTTCGGGTGCGTGGAGGTACATTATTGGTGATGTAGTACGGTTCACCAATGCCTCCGAACATGAGATCGCAATTGTTGGCCGTACCAAACAATTCTTAAGTCTTTGCGGAGAACATATGTCAATAGACAATATGAACAAAGCCGTCGATACACTTTCCAAAAAACTGGGAGTGACCATTCGCGAGTTTACTGTAGCAGGATTTAAGTACAAAAATCTCTTCGCCCACCGCTGGTATATAGGTTGTGATGATTGTAACGTGGGTGCAGATGCCGTTCGTGATATACTGGATGAAACACTTTGTAAGATCAACGACGACTATGCCGTAGAGCGTACATCCGCCCTCAAGGACATATTTGTAGAGATATTGCCAAACAGTATCTTTTACGATTATCTCCGCTCCAAAGGCAAAGAAGGCGCCATGAATAAATTTCCGCGTGTGCTGAAAGGCCAGCAGCTAAAAGATTGGGAAACCTTCCTGGAGCAGAATCATGTACAGAAAATGGTACTGTAATTTTTTATAACAATATTTTATTTCAAGGCGGGCATTACCCGCCTTTTTATTTTATTCAATTATTTTTTTCGAAATAATTATTAATTTTAAAATAGGTAAAACCAAGTAATGAAAGGGGGCCATCGATAGTTAAAACAATAAATACCAAGGCCACATCTCTATAGAAACAGGTCGACATATATGAAAAAAAAGAAAAAGCAGGCATTTACAGCTCCCGTCAAAAATAAGCTTGTCTCTATTGCACCAATAGCCACCGGCCAAAACGATGAACTTACGTCGGCTTATGATGACTCTTCTCCCAAATTAAAAAAAATATTCTTTGCATCCTTGCTTGCAATGTTAGCCATTATCTGGTTTACAGGTTACAATGGTGGTTACCATTTTGATGAAATGGATATGAATAACTATTGCAAAGACAATTACGCCTGGTATTTCTCTGGTGGAAAGGATACCTCATTTTTAAGTGCGGCCGTTGCAAACGTTATTTCACCTTTGGGCTTCAGGAAAGATACCTTACTGCGGTACTATGGCAGTGCTTTCGATTACCTTCCGGTGGGGTTCAATAAAATTGCCCATATCGAAAACGGGAAAAATGAATTTAATGTAAGGCACATTTTTAATGAGTTTTTTGCTATCCTGTGCATCATGTTTGCCGGCTTGGTAGCCGTAAAAGTAAGCGGATGGAGGGCTGCAGTTTTTACACAGTGGTTGCTTTTTCTAACACCAACTTTTTTTGGCGTTGCCCTCTTCAATACTAAAGACATTCCATTCGCTGCAGGCTATGCAGCCTCTTTGTATTTCATTATTCTTTTTCTGGAGGAACTCCCCTCACCATCCTGGAAAACCATTCTCTGCATGATTCTTGCTTTTGCATTTACAATGGGTGTACGTATAGGAGGGGCATTATCATTTTTCTATCTCTTTTTATTCGCAGCAATATATTTCCTTACAAAGAAAGGTTTGCGTGCACCAATTTTGAAAAACAAAAAGCAATTGCTAATTAAGATAGCTGTGTTAATTGTCAGTTCCCTGTTACTTGTAGTAGTAACATGGCCATTTGTTTTAAGAGACCCTTTTCATAACCTGCTGGAAGCAATGAATGTTGTCAGTAAATTTCCTTTAAAGGTGGCAATCATTTTTGAAGGAGAGTTTACTTCATCCCTGGCGATACCTTCCTATTATCTCCCTAAGTATATGTTTATTACTATTCCTGTATTTATTATTGTTGGCTTCTTTATATCGCTTGTTTTTTTAAGAAATAAAGATATTAATAAGAGGGTAGCACTGCTTGTTCTTTTTGCCTTCATATTCCCTGTTTTATATGCCATAAAAAAGGAAGCGGCTCTTTATAATTCATGGAGGCACTTTACTTTCGTTTATCCTTGTATCGTCATTATTGCAGGAGTAGGCTTAAATGAAATAATGAAGCTTTTACCTGGCAAATGGTTACAGTTTGGCTTCATATTGGTTTGTATCGCAGGCATGGCAAAGCCTGTAATATGGAGTATTAAAAATCATCCGTATGAGTATACTTATTTTAATGAAGTGGAAGGTGGATTTCAAAACGCGTTTTATAATTACGAAACCGATTATTGGTCCATATCGGTAAAAAACGGCATCGACTGGCTCTTTAAACACGAACCTGTTGCTAAATCGAAAGATACCATTACGCTGGTATCAAATGCGCCCTTATTTGCAGACTATTATATTAAGGAAAATTACCCGACTGCCAAAATTAAAGTAGCCGATGTAGGTTTTAAAAACCGCAGCTTATATAATTGGACCTATGGAGTTTTCTCTTCAATATATTTGACCCAGTCAGTAATTGAAACCGATTATCCTCCATACGGATTAATACATGCTATTGACATTGACGGGCTGCCGGAAACAATGATAATTAAAGACACCGCAAGGTACGACCTCCTTGGCGTTGTTGCTGTGTCCAACTATCAATTTGACATTGCAGATTCTTTTTTCCATATCTACGATCAAATGGGAGGCCGGAATAATGGTGGCTTGTATGGGTATCGTGGTATTATTGCCGGAATGAAAGGAGATGTAAAGTCAGCAATGGATTACGGGATGAAAGGAATTAAGTTTTCCAGCACAGTGTATTCAGGATATCTCGCCGTGGGTATTGCCTATTTACGCCAAGGCAATATTGAAAGTGCGCTTCCTTATCTTCAAAATGCCTATGTATTGTCATCCAAAAATGCAGTTATAACGGGATTGTATAAGCAAATGTATCCGCCTCTCATAGGCATTTTAGAGGCAAGGCTGAAATCAGGAAAGTAGATGAATGCTTTGTAAAGACGATCACTAATACATACTTACATTACAGGTATCAACAATCTTAGATCCGTAATATAAAGTATATCTTAAAAATACATTTGCTGTAGTATCATTTAGTTTTGACCAATAGCCTGATCCTTTCACGCTATCACCATAGCCGGAACGCTCCTGGGGATAAATAATTATTGTTTGTGTACCACAATCAGCTATTGCTTCTATTGCATTATAATAGGTAGGATCATTCTTAATGTAAAAAATAATTTTATTCGGCTGGACATATCGTATCGTAGCCATGGAATTCAAAGAACCTGACATTTGATGATTGATGGCACTATATTGTCCTTCAATAGGGTTTAATTTCCCTTTTACAAGCGTATAATAGCAATCCGTAGAATCAAGTATTTTTAAGTTGATAGGATAAGCCTTTGTGCCATTTGTTGTAGTTTGTACCCTAAGATGCATAAGGTGATCACCATGGCTTGCACCCAAGCTTCTGAGTTTCATAATTGCAGTAAAATTGGGCCTGAATGAATAATTATTACTATCTATACTAACATTATTGGGTACATCACTTAATGTCGCCGTTATATACTCTTTCGTCGGATCACCCGATAACAATTTTGCAAAAATAGCCAGGCTGGCAGAATCATTTTTTAGCATACTGATCCCGTCTACACCTGTATTGTCAATAGTATAATCCGGGGATTGAGATATCTCAATAAAACCGTTGCAAGATGCTAAACAACAACTAACAATAAATAGAATAAATGAATTTTTCATAGAATCATTTATAAAGTGAGGGAGATGCCGGAATGAATAAGGCCTTTATAGCCATATCCGAATTCAATAAACCAGGATACTCGTCCTTGGTGCCTGATACCCAAAAATGTAATCTGGTAATTAAAATAGCTTTTGGTTTCATAATATGGATTTGTTGGCGGTAGATACGGTGGTAAACCTGTAGGACCCAAAACGCCATTATAATAATAGCTACTCATTAAATTATCATTGATTACTTTTTCAAGTTTACTAAAAGTATAAGCGACGCTTATATAACCATAATGGGTATATTTTCTCGTCTCGTCATATTTAAAATATAGCTCCGGGGCGGCAATAGTTTGTGTATGTCGGATATAGGTTCCTGTACTGGCGATTTGATAATATGCCGAATGTGGCGGACCATATGTCAGAGGCCCTTTAGAATTGTCAATTCCTGCACTTAGTCCTATAGCAATGCGATTTGATAAGTGATACCTGTAAGTAAAAAACAAAGTGCCAAATGAAGAAGGGATATCCATATACGAAGTAGAGGTAACGCCGTCAAATTCTGAAGGTGTTATAATGCCAACACCCAAGCTCAACTCATGTTTGCGTCCATCATCGGCAAAAGTGCTGTTTACTAAAAATAAAAAGAATATTCCGGGAATAACAGGCCGTATAAGTTTTTTGAAACTCACAAATGTCAAGATTTAAGGTGTGAGTTTCATAAAACATAAATCATGCCAAAATCATGCAGAGTTCAATTAACAGGATAATAATGTCATTAGCTGACAAGCAGTTTCTCACACTCCTCTTTAAGCAACTCTTTGCTTATGGGCACAACCCCCACCTCTTCACACACAAGACCGCCTGCAATATTGGATATCTCTGCCATAAGGGTCACGTCTTTAGTAAGCGCATACACCAGTGAAGCAGTGGCTATCACCGTATCTCCTGCTCCTGATACATCAGCTATGTTCCTGATATGCGAAGGGTAGATGCCCGAAATACTTCCGTCATTATAAAATACCCCTTTTTCAGACAAGGTTATAAAAGTGATCTGATTGTGTAGAACCTCATGAATTTTTTCATGTACCTTATCCAGCTCAGATTTGTTTATTACCGTCAGCGATAAGTGTAACCCCTCAGCCACTTCTTTAAGGTTGGGTTTGAAGATCGTAACATCTTTATAAGCAAGAAAATTTTTCTTTTTAGGGTCCACAGTCGTGATGATCCCTATCTCCTTGCAATGTGCAGCAATCCGGTGGATCACATTTTCTTTCAGCACCCCCTTATTATAATCCTCAAATATCAGCACATCCGGCTTCACCCTTTGCAGGTAGCGCAGCACCATGTCAATAAAGGGGTGTTCTTCCTCCACATACAGCTCATCGCTCACCTCGGCGTCCAGTCGCATCATCTGCTGGTTACGGCATATTACGCGGGTCTTGGTAGTAGTGGCTCTGTTCGCGCTATATAGTAAAAGTTCTGTGTTTATGTCTGCCTCACTTGCCAGGCTGCTCAGCATTTTTCCATCAGCATCATCCCCAACCACACTTGCCAGTGTCACTTTTGCGCCGAGGGTTCTACAGTTCAGTGCAACGTTTGCTGCTCCACCCAGGCGACTTTCACGTCGTTTCAGCGCCACTACAGGCACCGGTGCCTCCGGCGATATGCGCTCCACCTCTCCCCACCAGTAATTATCAAGCATTACATCTCCCACCACCACCACATGCATATCATGCATGCGACCAAATAATTTTTCTATTTCTGTTTTATTCATTACTTGTTTTACGACTCTTTTGTACAAAATAAAATATAGGTATACCTATCAATACTATTATCAGTCCGGGCCATGTATAAACCGGTTTATACATCAGGAGCACTACACAGATAATTGCCGCCAGCAAGATATACAGCATAGGTATCACCGGGTATCCGAATGCCTTATACGGCCTGGTCATATCAGGCTGTGTTTTTCTTAGTTTAAAGATTCCTGCAATAGTCAGGATATAGAACAATAATACGGTAAACACGATATAATCCAGCAAATTGCCATACTGCCCGCTGATGCATAAAAGCGAGGCCCAGATACACTGCATCCACAATGCTTTTGCAGGCACACCCTTTGTATTCAGCTCTCCCGCCGATGGCAAAAACAAACCATCTTTTGCCATAGTATAGTAAACGCGCGCTCCCGAAAGTATCAGCCCGTTATTACAGCCAAAGGTAGATACCATGATCAGCAGGGCAATGATAATAGCCCCACCGTCCCCAAATACATGCAGAGCCGCAGCAGTAGCAACCCTCCTTTGCGGTGCCTGCGCTATCTCGCTCACCGTCATCACATTCAGGTACATCAGGTTCATGCATACATAAATGATCGTTACCACCAGTGTTCCTATAAAAAGGCTCAGGGCAATATTACGTTCTGGTCTTTTTATCTCACCAGCAATAAAAGTTACATTATTCCAGGCATCACTGGAAAATATAGAACCCACCATAGCCACACACATCGCAATAACCAATGCTCCGGTACTAAGACTCTCATGTACAATGGCCGCTCCCGTTTTAGTAATAGACTTTGCTGCCCACGCATCGCTCCAGTTGTCATGCCATACAGAATGCCCCTTGAACAGTATAAAGCCAAATAGTATCAAAGCGCCCATAGCCGCCACCTTGGCAAATGTGAAAAAGAACTGGATCCACTTCCCACTTCTGATACCTCTCGTGTTCACAAACGTTAGCAGAATGATGATACCGATGCCCAGCAGTTGTGCTGCACTAATATGAAAACCATTTTCAGTTCCGTATAATATATTCTCGTCCCCCAGTGATTTATTAAGATAACCCGTGAACTTACCAAAGCCTACACCCACAGCAGCAATAGTGCCGGTTTGTATCACCGCAAAAAAGGCCCAGCCATAAAGAAAGCCATATAATTTACCGAAAGCCTCCCGTATATATACATATTGTCCGCCTGCATGAGGGTACATGCCGCTCAGTTCGCCATAACTCAGCGCGGCCATCAGCGTCAGGAAGCCAGTTACAAGCCATATCACGATCAGCCAGCCTGCACTGCCTACACTTTGCGCAATATCTGCACTTACAATAAAAATACCGGAACCTATCATGGAGCCTATAACCATAAGCGCTCCATCCAGTAAACTAAGCGAACGGTGAAATTGAGATTTGTTTTCCAAAAGGTAGAATTTTGGAAAAAGTACTATTTATTTTTCTTTTTATCCTCACCCGTTTTTTTAGACAGATCG
This sequence comes from uncultured Bacteroidota bacterium, assembly GCA_903929655.1. GTDB lineage: Bacteria > Bacteroidota > Bacteroidia > Chitinophagales > Chitinophagaceae > JABDGU01. Next base: position 13,339 of record CAIYVS010000213.1, read on the forward strand.
TTCAATCCCTTAATTACCTCTTCTGTTATGTTAAGGCCGGTGTTTGCATATAGAATAGTTCCCGCCGCAGACGCCGAATAAGAAAATATATAATCAAAATGCTTGTCCTTGTTATAATCACTTAAAAAAGCGTCCAGGCGTCCCTTCAGGTCCTTGTTGAAATCTTCCTGTTCTTTTACCAATTGTTGGGTAAGCGCATCCTTGCGCGTCTGCAGGCTCTGTTGCATTTGACCCAGGCGTTTTTGGGCAGCTTCACCTTCAGCCTGGCTCAGGGTACCTGCCTGGTTTTTTTTCTGCACTTCTGCAGCATCTGCCTGCATCTTTTGGTAAGAGCTTTCCAGTTCCCCTTCCATTTGTGCCTGGCGTTGTTTAAAATCTTCTTTTTTAGTTTTCAGGTACTCATAATTAGCCTCCAGGGTATCAATGTCCACATAGGCTATTTTGCCTGTTACAGGTATATTGCTCACAGCAGCAGTGCCGGACTGGGAGCTATCGTTTTTTGATTTGGAAAAATGGAGTCCAAAAAGTATTAGAACACCTATAAAGGATAAAATGCTGAGTACGGAGGCGAGACTTTTCATTTAGCTTATTTGTTTTTTATTTAAAAGGGTATTTTCAATTCCTGGCAAAAGTAATGCCTAAGCAGTACTTTTTATCCTTTTTCATTTTTTGATCAGGTAAATCTATATAATACTGATTTTAAAAAATGTTAAATATTATTAAACTATTACCGTATATAGTTAAGCTTTAAAACAGGAGGCAAAACCGCGTACACGAATGATATAGATTCCTTTTACTGTTCAACGTTTAAAGAGCGTTCCTATTATTTTTCCTGCCATAACTTTTACCGTTTTTTTAAAAGAATAGCCCAACAAAAAAGCTATCCGCAAGGATAGCTTTTCTTGAAAAATATTTGAAGATTCTGTTACTCCAGTTTAAACTTGATAGGCAAAGTATATTGAACCTTTACAGCACGTCCGTTCTGCTTGCCTGGTTTCCATTTTGGCATGGCTTTTACCACACGCACCGCTTCTTCATCGCAACCACCTCCTATACCACGTATCACCTTTACATCAGATATAGAACCGTCTTCGCTCACCACAAAGTTCACAATAACACTACCGGATATATTATTTTCTTTGGCAGCGGCAGGGTATTGTATGTTTTTATTCAGGTATGCATACATATCTCCCTGGTAAGCGGGCATTTGCTCCACGTATTTAAATATTTCCTCTTTGGGGGCTTCTACCACACCCGTGCTTGGTTTATCACCAATTCCGGGATCAATACCATTAGGGTCACCTTCCTGCGTTTTAAGGCCCACCGAAGTTTTTTCAAGTTCTTTTTGTTCTGGTGGTTTTTCTTCTTCCTTCACCTCTTCATCCTTCTTGATAACCGGTGGTGTAAACTTCACTGTCGGTTTCACAGGAGGTGGTGGAGGTGGAGGTGGGGGTGGAGGTGGTTTTTTAGGGTCAATTGGCGGTGGTTCTGCCAGCTTTACCTCCTTCATGATCGCCACCAGTTTTTTCTCCCGGTGCGCACTGATAAAGTCTGATATTTTTTGGGCAGCAACAAGAGCAAGAATAACGCTGATACCTATTATCGTAGCTCTGCGCATACGTATAGGATATCTTTTGCGCAATTCATACCCGCCGTAAACCTTATTACGGCCCTCGAACAAGATGTCCAGGTAATCGCTGTTTAAGATCTTATTATTATCCATTTTAATAATGTCTTTAATAATTTAAGACGCAAAAAGTTTGAAATTTCATAAACTTATTTCACACCATTTTCTGTTTCTGTAGTATGTATATTTTCCTGCTCTATAGGCGATATATCCACTATAGCATATACTCTTACATCATTTATGCTCATCTCGTCCAGTATATTTACCAAGTCATCATAAGTGCTCGTTGTATCCGGTTTTATCAGGATCGTTGTCTGGTCCTTAGGGCCCAGTGTGCCCTGCCTTTTCAACTCTTCAACAGCTTTCTGTTTAGAAATGATCTCATCCCTGATGCCACCCTTCGGTGCAAAATTAGTAGCATGGTATTCAGGCGATTTGCTGGAATCCTGTCCTAAACCCTCATAATAATAAACGCGATGGTTCTTGCTTAAAAGTATCGTAATTGCCGTACTTGCCTTGATCTTGGTCTGGTCCTCAATTTTCAGATTCGGATCCTTATAAGGCATATTGATCTCCATCGTCTTTGGTTTAGACATGGTTGTTGTGTACATAAAGAATGTGATCAGCAAAAAACCAAGGTCCACCATCGGGGTGAGATCTATACGTGTAGACAGCTTTTTTCCTTTCTTGACACCGGGGCCCTTTTTATGCCCCCCGCTACTCGAGGTATCCATTTCTGCCATAGGACTAAGCTTTTTTAATTTTTATAAATATTGTTAACTAGATATTTTTTTAACACTCCCAAACTCCCCCTTCAGGGGGCCGGGGGTATTATTTACTTCTTCCGCCCTGTTGCATCACATAAGCCGCAGTGCCATAAGGCACCGCTTTCAGCCCTGTTATCAGGTTGAAACGGAATATTTTCCATCCCTCCAGCGTGCGAATTATCTTCTGCACATTAGGGTAAGAAGCATCACCGTCAGCTTTTATACAAATGCGTAATCTCGGGTTCGTTGTCCTTGCACCTTCTATCCAGGTAGCCAATTCATTATTCGGATTGGTTACAGAAGTGTCCGCAGGTACGCCACTGGCAGCATCATTCATTTTTTTCTGATCTTCAGGCGATGCAGACAAATAAGATTTCAGCTGTGCAAACGGCACGCCAATAGAAGCACCTTTTTTAAAGAGCTCTTTTTCTGCATCCGTAAGCCCCAGTTGTTTCACCTGGTTAATATCATCTATCAGGGTCCTGCGCTTGATCTGGTTATCTATCGAAAAGAAGATCCTTCCCTTGGGGTCTACAGTAAGCAGCATGATATCCGTATCCGGTATCGGAATTTCCGATATCGAATTGGGCGTCTTTACCACAACCGGCTCGTCAGGCTTGAATTTCGTAGCCAGCATGAAGAAGGTCAGCAGCAGGAAAGCTACGTCACACATCGCCGTCATGTCGATGTTGGTGCTTTTCCGTGGCAGTTTTACTTTAGGCATTTTTTCGTTTTTTCTTCACTTGTTAAAAATAAGACTCGAAATTTCCAATTTTCCACAAATCATTTTCACATTTCACAAATTATCCGGGTAATCCATTAATCTGCTTAATCCCGGTTCAGACTTATTTATAGTTAGAAGCAAAGCTCTGTGTTAAAGTAAAACCGCTTTCATCAATACCAAAAGTGATACCATCAATAATAGTAGTGAAGAAGTTATAAGCTATGATAGCGACAAATGAAGTACTGATACCCAAAGCCGTATTGATAAGGGCTTCAGAGATACCACCTGCCAGTGCAGTAGCATCAGGAGCACCTGCCTGCGCCATCGCAGCAAATGAACGTATCATACCCATTACCGTACCGAACAGACCCAACAGAGTAGCGCAGGATGCGATAGTGGAAAGGAACACCAGGTTCTTTTCCAGCATAGGCAGTTCCAGGGCAGTAGCCTCTTCAATTTCTTTTTGAATGCTCAGCACTTTCTGGTCGCTGGCAAGGTCATGGTTGTTCACCATGTCGCGGTATTTAACCAGGCCCGCACGCATTACATTGCCTACAGAACCCGCTTGTTTGTCGCACTCAGAGAGTGCAGCTTCAATATTTTTGTTGGCAAGATGATACTGCACTTTACGTACAAACTCACCTGAAGCAACTTTACCTTTTGATTTAAAGATTGTCATGGTACGCTCAATGATAAAGCATAACAATGTCAGCAAAGTGGCCATAAGCACAGGCACCACAAATCCGCCCTGGTACATAGTTCCAAGGCCGTTCTTAGCCTTCTCTTTCATTTCTCCGTCTGCAAAATTCGATGCACTTCCCAATACAAATTTCCATACTAGAAATCCCGCTACTAAACATGAGGCTACTACCAAAAGGTTCACCATGAAATTGTTAGAATTTTTGGGGGCACCTGCTCCATGTCCTGAAGGTTTTGCTGCGGCTGTTTTTACATCTGCCATAAACTGGTTTTTTTTAAGTTTTTATTTTTCTGTTAAGACTAATTTATAATATATTGAATCGGAGTGTTTGCAAAGATATA
>CAIYVS010000214.1 GCA_903929655.1 uncultured Bacteroidota bacterium
CTGGTTTGTTGGAAGAGTTGTTCCTCATTATCAATTAACAAGTTAGCATCCATTGTAATTCCCTCTGCTAAAACTTCTTCCCGAAATCTGTCAAAATCTTCTGGAAATATTTCATAACGGGTTATCCTTTGCTTGAACGTTTCATCAAAAGGGGTAGCTAAAGTAGTTGCATCTTGGGTAATGAGCCTCGCATTCTGTATGAATTGTGTTCTTTCCGGTGTCAAGAAGCCGTTTCGATTCCCAACCAAGTTAGGGCGGAATATTCTAAAGCCCCTGCTTTCTGGCAGCCCATTTTCCTCGCTGTTTACTTGTTCACATGTTATATCTATCGCGTATAAATGAACCGGATTATTATCTGCTTTCTCCATTCCAAATTGTATTGCAACAGTATCATTGAATGTAAAATCCATATAAGGAGATACGAGTCCACAATGTCGCGAGAGAAAAATAAGTTGATAGTTTGTCAAAGGGTTACTATGATTTTGTTGCGAGTATCTTTCATTGAATGCCTGCTGAGCTCGCATCGCTCTATCTTGTAGAATGTCTATATTCGTTTCACCTGAATAAGATATAGACGGCAAGAGTCTGAATTGTCCGCCAATACCTCTATACAAAAAACTACCGCATCGGGGATAGCCACCTACATAACTTTTGAATTCCGCATACGAACTAACTCTCATTTGATAAAGCTACTAAATCTTGTAGGCTTTTGAAGAATTGGTTCGAGATTTGTACCATAGGGTAGAAATCTGCCCCTGAGAACATGCACAGGCACCTTTTTTCGCGCCCTCCATGAGCAGTCCGCTAAATCAGGAACCGAACCTTACCAATTGACAAGCTTTATTTCTTGATAAGCGGAAAGCCAGTGCCCCACAATCGGAGTACCCCTAAATAACACGCAGCAGAGCTAACCCTTTGGCACGCGGAGCGATTTGCCAAAGGGCCTGCTTTTCTTTGTTACTTTCTTTTTCAGGCAAAAAGAAAGTAAGTATCGCGAAGGAAAATGCCAAATTAAAACCCCGGTAAAAACAGGAAACTAAAGCTCCCCAAACGGATTCCCAAACAGCCAAAAAAGGAAGCCAAATGCCCCCAACAGGAAGAAAAGCGAAAAAAATATTTTAGTAGAGGCACTATCTTTAAATAATTGATAATCAATACAATAAACAATATTAAGCCTGTAAAAACAAGTAAAAGCGGAACTTTTCTCATGAACACTTTTAAAAAAACAGAAAAGACGTGAATAAAAAATTCCAAAAAAAGGAAAAACGGAAATTTTCTCATGCCTGCCCATCCAAAGCCGGGAACTGCCTTGAAAATAAAAATAACATGAATAAAAGCTCCCGTGATACGAAAATTTAAAGTTCTCCCAACTTACGACTTACGGCTAATAACTAAATCACTATTTTTGTTCACACGGCATCTATTTTAAACAGCCTTTCTTTACTAAGAAAAACCACATACAAGATTAACAATAATTTTCATGTTGGTTTATCAATAAAAGTCGTTGTAGTAGCAATACTATAATTGCAATTCAAAAAATAACAGCCTATGCAGTCTTACGAAATATTCACATTTATAATTTGTCTCGCAGCCATATTTTCATACATCAATTATAAATTTATTAAATGGACGCCAACCATAGGTATCACCGCATTATCACTGGTATCCTCCATATTGCTCATATCTGCCACCCATCTGTTTCCTGAAAGATCAACCGGTTTGATCAGCATCATGACATCAATTGATTTTCATAGTTTGTTGATGAACGGCATGCTCAGCTTTTTATTATTTGCAGGCTCCATACACATAGACGCAAAAAACTTAAGAGAAGAACGCCTGCCTATTATTACCTTAGCTACAGTAGGCATACTCATCTCCACATTCTTGATCGGCACCTTTCTGCATTTTATTTTAATGGCCTTTCACTTCGATGTAGAATACATTTATTGCCTCCTGTTTGCAGCCCTCATCTCCCCCACCGATCCCATTGCCGTATTAGCTATCTTAAAACAAGCAGGTATCGGAAAATCGCTCGAACTGAAAATCGCAGGCGAATCCCTCTTTAATGACGGTGTAGCAGTAGTAGTATTTTTAACCATCCTCGAAATAGCGCAAACAGGTCTTGATAAACTGTCAGTAACAGATATTTCCATATTATTTATAAGAGAAACTGGCGGAGGTCTCTTATACGGGGCAGTCCTGGGCTATTTAGGTTTCTATGCTATCAAATCCATTGACAAATATGAGGTGGAAGTGATGATAACAGTTGCGATCGTAATGGGAGGCTACCTCCTCGCCGACAGGCTTCATATTTCCGGCCCTCTTGCTATGGTAGTAGCAGGAATTGTTCTTGGCACCAAAATTAGAAAATCCGGAGTATCAGAACTTAGCAGAGACTACCTGAACAAATTTTGGGAATTGATAGACGAAATGTTGAATGCACTCTTATTTATGTTGATAGGCTTTGAAATGCTCGTAGTAAAATTCAACTTCACCGTTCTCATCATTGGAATGATCTGTATAGTGATGGTTCTAATATCCCGTTGGATTTCGGTAGCATTACCCATTACATTGCTGAGGTACAAAGTCACTTTCGAGAAAAATGCAATTGCCATCCTTACCTGGGGCGGCCTCAGAGGCGGCCTCTCAGTAGCCCTTGCACTATCCTTGCCCCTCAATATGCACAGAGACCTCTTTGTTTCGATCACATATATAGTAGTGGTCTTTTCTATTATTGTTCAGGGGCTATCCATCGGTAAAATATACAGGAAACTATCTTCTTAAATGAAACCCCATGAATTTAGAATCAGTTAGAAAATTTCTTGCCGACAGGTTCAGTCTTCATGAAGATAGTGCTCATGATGAAGAGATAATAGAATCAATAAGCAGGAATGTCGATTTCAAAGGCAGCAACCTATGGGCCCTCATATTTGCCATCTTCATAGCCTCTATTGGTTTAAACGTAAACTCAACTGCCGTAATTATCGGTGCCATGCTCGTGTCACCGCTTATGGGCCCCATCATGGGCTTAGGGCTGGGAATAGGTATCAATGACATTGAACTCATCAGGAAAGCACTCAAGAACCTCCTGATAGCAGTCATCATAAGTGTAGGCGTGTCCGCATTTTATTTTTTCTTAACCCCCCTCCATACCGCGCAATCAGAATTATTATCAAGAACCACCCCCTCTATTTGGGATGTTTTCATAGCCCTTTTCGGCGGTCTTGCAGGCATCGTTGGCGGCACACGTAAAGAAAAAAACAACGTAATACCCGGAGTCGCTATTGCCACAGCGCTAATGCCACCCTTATGTACTGCTGGGTTCGGTCTGGCCATGGGCAACTGGTATTATTTCCTCGGCGCCTTTTATCTTTTCTTCATCAACAGCGTTTTCATC
>CAIYVS010000215.1 GCA_903929655.1 uncultured Bacteroidota bacterium
ATATTCATATAGATACTGGATGCTGCGCTATATGCTGCAGTTTTGGGCGGCATTCGTTTATAAACAAGTGTAAGCGAAGTATCGATGATACTGGCATCCAAGAGCACATTTTCTGTATTTATATTTGATTCAGCTTTTGCTTTTGAAATTTTCGACATGAAGATATTTGTGATATACTCATAGTATGAGGGCATACTGATATACTGGTCGTTGAATTCTTCAGGAATATCATTTACAACCACATAATTCTCCCTAGGTATCATTTTAACGTTCATGCTTTTCTGTTTTATCATTTCATGAATAGATGGATATTTTGCCATAACGTTATAAACACTATAGCGTTGCTGTGCTTTAAAATATTCTCTGAAACCGGAAGACAGGTTTTTGCCATTTTTTTCTAAAAAATCCATTTCTTTCTCCTCCAGTTTTTTTAAGGCAGCTTCAAATTCTTTAGGCTCTTTACCCGCCAGCATTTGTCCCTGCACCTCTATTTTTTGCATTGTTGGCACTTCCAATACATGTTTTGCCATAAAATTGGCCAGTTCCTTTCCTTTGCCTTCATAATGTAAAGTACTGTCAAAATTGTTTGCATCAAGGCTTAGTGACAGGTTTGCACCAGGTTGTACAAATAGTTCCGTTTCCTGGTTACCATGTATGATCCTTACATAGGTAAAGCCTTTTGGCACCTCAAAAACCATGCTAAAGTTTCCGTTCTTGTCCAACTTTACGGCGTGCTCAAATGCCTGGTACGGAACAGAAGCAATAAGAGGAGAAACACTTATGCTATCCGAAATAGGATTTGTTATCTTTCCGCGCAGCCAGACATTGTCTTTACATATTGCTTTTTGGGTGCAAAGAACCAGCAGAATAAAAATTATCTTTTTCATGTTTGCTTTTTAAGTTTTTTATAATTTGTTAAAAGAAATTTTGATAATGTGATATGAATTATATTTTCTCATGCTGATTTAAAATACTATCCCGTGCCTGTTCGGGCCACCACTGTTGCATATCAATGTTCACTTCTATGAACTGGATCTTTGCCTTGGTATTACTGGCTGCAAGGCTTTCCCATGCTTTTACGTGGTCTTTATTTAAGTGGCCAGCATAACATGCCCAGGAAGCCAGTACATAAAAATCGGCTGTTGGGTCCAGGTAGCTTGCAGGTAATGGTCTGCCTCGCAGATCCCTGAAAGAGGCTATTTCTGTATTTAAAGTAGTTTTCCCTGTCCTGTTATAACGACCGTTTTTATCCAATGCAGGAATAAATCCTAACAAACCTGCATTGCAGCTCTTATCGGTAGCTTTATATTCGATATAGTTGCCCTGCTTGTCAAAGATCAGGGCTTCAGGTACACCGGGGTGTATTTCCTGAAACGTGCGGAAAGCTGATGGGGTAATACTTACTATAGCTGCCTTATTCAAGTCGTATTTTTCTGCCTTTTTCAGTATACTTTGTTCTGTTTCTATACGTGGATCATGTATGCCATAGACCGTTTTTAAAATAGGCACCCGGCAACTATACAAAATGCTTACTAACAGAACGAATGCCCCGGAGAAGATGAGTAGTTTCTTTTTCATTTTTTTTATTTTTGAAGTTTATAAATTTGATTTCATCACAAAGGAAGCCCGGCCGGAAAATCATTTCAAATTAATTAGACCAAATGGACAAACTTTTCGACATATCTTAGAGATTGACTTTGAATTACATTTCGTCGAAGATTTCATTCATTTCGTCGATATTATTTTTATGCAAGTTCTAAAACCCTGTTTTTTGTATTATGAAAGAGATGGTCGGGAAAATCCTAAAAGCAGTGACCGGCAGGCTGGCCCGTAATATCTATTTTTGGGCGCTTTTAATATACACCCGTACCGCAGATCCAACCCATACCCGCTGGCAGACAGCTATTACACTTATACTCATCCTTCTGCTAGCTATCTTAACCTATACTAATAACCTTGTTTTAGTACCCAGGTTTTTAGCAAAGAAAAAAAACTGGCAATACTTTATCCTGGCCGTTCCACTCTGCTTTTTTATATCCTTTTGCTATGAGCTTACCCTCAAGCTGATGCTCCATTATTTCCCTCATTATACAGTCGATTCGGTTAGTTTATTCGTTGGGCATCGTACTACCGGCATCCTCACTTTCAGTGCAGTGATCAATGAAATGGAGATTGGCGGAGCAGTGTCAATGTTGATTATTTTTACCATGGCATGGTACCTTACCGATTATGGACGTAAACAGAAAGCAATGGAAGAAGCAAAGAAAAAGCAAATTGAAGCTGAATTGCTCTTCCTGAAAGGACAAATAAATCCTCATTTCTTATTCAATACCTTAAACAACTTATATGGTCTTTGCCTGTCAAAATCAGATAACTCGGCTGACGCTGTATTAAAGCTTTCAGCTATTTTGAGATATCTCTTATATGAATCCAATTCAGAAAAAGTTCCATTTTCAAAAGAAAAAGAAATTATGCTTGCATACATCGACCTGGAATTACTGCGGCTTTCAGAAAGGGATAATTTGAATTTTTCCATTACATCAGATTCAGACCGTAGTATTCCTCCTTTGTTATGGCTCCCGGTTTTAGAAAACGTATTTAAGCATGGTACCCGGCTTTTAGATGATGCTTATACTATTGATTATAGTTTTGCTCTTCAGCATGATCTGCTCACGATTTACTCCAAAAACAATTATGATACACGTAACAATAATAATGGTTTGGAAAAATCAGGGGGAATCGGACTAAACAACCTGAAACACAGGCTGGAGATTCTTTACCCCGGAAAATACATCATTGAAACGAACAGAGATGACGAATATTATATTGCCAAAGTTGAAATTAACCTTAAATAAATGAAGCCACAATGCAGGTAATAATAGTAGATGATGAGCCCATTGCAAGGGACATATTAGAGAGCTATATCCTCAAGATCACCGGATTACAACTTGCAGGTAAATGTAAAAATGCATTGGACGCATTTAGCTTGCTAAGTAAAGGAGATATAGACCTGATGCTATTGGATATTAATATGCCGGTCATCAACGGGATGGAATTTATTAAAACACTTAAGAATCCTCCACTTGTCATTTTTACTACAGCTTATTCCGAATATGCTGTAGAGAGTTATGAACTGAATGCCGTTGACTATTTGGTAAAACCGGTATCTTTCGACCGTTTTTTAAAGGCAATAGATAAGGCCAATACAATTCTTCAATCAGCGTCCTTAAAAAACACCAATGTCCTGTCAACCAGTTCCTATACCGACAATCATATTCTTTTTGTTAAATCAGAAGGCAAACTCATAAAAATTGATCTCGCGCATTTATGGCTCATAGAGGGCCTGAAAGACTATGTTCGTTTATGGACAGATACAGGCAAAATAGTAGTACATACTACTATGAAAAATTTTGAAGACCAGCTATCAGATATTTCTTTATTTTTAAGAG
>CAIYVS010000216.1 GCA_903929655.1 uncultured Bacteroidota bacterium
CCCTTAGCACTATCAGGAAAATATCCCTTCTTAATAATACACTGATCAGGATCGGGCATAATAGAAAGAACATTTTGAACTGAATTATCAGAAAAATCCTGATCACCAGTAGAAAAGGCTTTATGTAATTCTGTTTTTTTATCTTTTTCATTAAAACCCTCAAATGTATCAAACAAATACAGCTTCCTTTCTGGAAAATATTGATTTATATAGCGCGCAAATTTACCTTTATAAACACCTAATTCAGCTACATTACCATCAATCTTTTTATCTGTGATTTCATTCGCCAATAGCTCAAGAGTTGCTAATCTAACATAATCAAAATAATTATGATCGATTGACCTTTTTCTTTTTAAAAAACTTAGGCTTGAGGAAATAAAAACATTTTTTTTAATTACCTTTTTTCCAAATAGATAATTGAAAACTTTTGCAATCAACATAGACTATTTTTAAATGTAAAACTAAAGGTACGAAAACTTATCATAGCCAATTTATTTGCCCTTAAAAACAGGCTTCCTTTTTTCCAGAAAAGCTTGTACTCCTTCCTTAAAATCGTAACTGTTGCCAGCCTGTACCTGCATCTCCATTTCCATCTGTAATTGCTGCGCCAGGTCATTGCTGAACGATTGGTTAAGCAGGCGTTTGGTAAGTCCTAAACCCTTAGTAGGCATTTGTGCTAAATATTGTGCCATCTTCTTACTCTCGCTTTCAAATACATCGTCAGCAAAGCATTTATATATCATACCCATGTTCACAGCCTCTGCAGCACTCACTTTATCAGCCGTCATCATCAGCGCTGCGGCTCTTTGCATACCTACCAGCCTGGGCAGAAAAAAGGTACCTGAACTATCCGGTATCAAACCGATCTTGCTAAAGGCCTGTATAAAAGATGCGCTTTCAGCAGACAGCACAATATCGCAGGCCAAGGCAATGTTAGCGCCTGCGCCTGCGGCTACACCATTCACTGCGGCAATAACAGGCTTGTCCATATTCCTGATGCCAAGTATAATAGGATTATAGTGTTCCTTTACAAATTTTTCGAAATCTATATCAGCAGGATCAGAGGCCTCAGCCAGGTCCTGCCCCGCACAAAAACCCTTCCCTGAGCCGCTGATATAAACACAGCGCACCTCATCATCTTTTGCGCAGCTTTCCAGGCTATCCTGCAAAGCAAGCGCCATCTCGCGATTGATACTATTATATTTATCAGGGCGGTTCAATGTGATGAATGCAACGCCATCTTCTTTACTAAAGAGAACTGTACTCATATAAATTTTATTCACTAAATATTACCGATAGTAAAAATGCGAAAAAATCAGTTAACCACCATAATAAATTCCTTTCCTTATCTTCATATCCTGATTAACAGAATGGATCATGCTGGTAAAAGTATTTGGAAGTGCCGTTCATGGCGTGGATGCACTCACTATCACCATAGAAGTAGATATTGTAATTGGTTCCCCAACGGGATATTTCATAGTAGGTCTGCCGGATAATGCAGTAAAAGAAAGTGTGAACCGCATTTTATCTGCACTGAAAAATAACGGATATGACAGGCCGCGACATAAAGTAGTGGTGAACATGGCCCCCGCAGATATTAAAAAAGCAGGCTCAGCTTACGACCTGCCCATAGCCATCGGGATACTGGCGGGGACCGCGCAAATGAAAGCAGAAGAACTGCAGGACTATATTATTATGGGCGAGCTGTCCCTTGATGGCTCCTTACAACCCATAAAAGGAGCTTTACCCATAGCCATACAGGCAAGGGCCGAAAAATATAAAGGCCTTATACTGCCCAAAGTAAATGCCCGCGAAGCAGGCATGGTGAACAACCTGGAAGTATATGGAGTAGACAATATAAATGAAGTAGTAGGTTTCTTCAACAAAAGCACAGAATTAAAACCAACTAAAATAAATACCCGCGAAGAGTTTTTTGATGCCCAAAGCCATTTTGATATTGATTTTAATGATGTAAAAGGGCAGGAGAATGTAAAACGAGCATTAGAGATCGCGGCAGCAGGCGGCCATAATGCCATCCTCATAGGCCCTCCCGGCGCAGGCAAGACCATGCTGGCAAAGAGAATACCAACTATTCTTCCCCCGCTTACACTGCACGAAGCATTAGAGACAACCAAGATTCATTCTGTTGCAGGCAAGCTCCCGGGCAATACCTCCTTGATAGCATGCAGACCCTTCCGCTCACCTCATCATACCATCAGCGATGCTGCACTTGTAGGCGGTGGCGGCATACCACAACCCGGAGAAATATCGCTGGCACATAATGGGGTTTTGTTTCTCGATGAATTACCCGAGTTCAAACGCTCTGCGCTTGAAGTGATGCGGCAACCCATGGAAGAACGCAGGGTATCTATATCAAGAGCAAAGATGAGTATTGATTTCCCGGCATCGTTTATGTTGATCGCTTCTATGAACCCTTGTCCCTGCGGCTACTTTAATCATCCTGAGAAAGAATGCACGTGCAGCCCTGTGATGGTGCAGCGTTATCTAAACAAAATTTCCGGTCCGCTTTTAGACCGTATAGACCTGCACGTAGAGGTAACCCCCGTTCCTTTCTCTGAACTTTCCTCCCAGAAGATGTCTGAGAATAGTGGTGCAGTAAGAGAACGCGTTATAATGGCAAGAGAAATACAGGCAAAGCGATTTGAGGGGCATGAGGGTGTTTACTGCAATGCGCAAATGGGCTCTAAACTGCTGAAAGAAATTTGTGTAATAAGTCCTGTGGGCGCTAATCTTTTAAAAACTGCGATGGACCGACTCAACCTCAGCGCCCGTGCCTACGACAGGATATTGAAAGTAAGCCGCACTATAGCCGACCTTGCCGCTAGTGAAGAGATACGCCCTGAACATTTGGCTGAAGCGATACAATACAGGAGTTTGGATAGAGAGGGCTGGGCGGGGTAAAAAATTTATAGCTTCAGAAGCTATCACTTGCTAAGATTATTTATTTCATGTATCACTTCATCGAATTTTTTACCTCTGAGTTTATATGACCGGGTATGCTTGTGCAATTTTAGTACCCATCTTATAATGTAATGTACGTTGTGCACTAAAACAAATATTGCTTGAGGCTTCAAACAGCATAACAATGTCAGAGCCGCCAAACTGAAAATAAGATAACTCCTCACCCTTACGGACTGTAACACCTACTTCGGCGGTAATAATAACCGAAGACACCTGACACATGCCAATCGGCAAAACAGCAACAAGACCAATAGGTGTATCAAGTATGATCAATCCCCTGCTTTGTGCAAACTGGTACCCTGCAGTGCCTTCTGAACCAAAATTTCTTTTAGGATGTAAGTGGTGTTTTCCAGTATCATCCGCCACAGCTTCTACTTCCAAATACACCTGGCCGGGAATAACCCGGGCTTCCAGAACCTTTCCCCCAACCGGAGCATGCTGACGATGGTAATCTGTGGGACCGAGAAATGAGTGCATAAAGAGTCCATTTTCAAAACGATCTTTATATGGACTTCCTTCGAGTAGCTCGCATATTTTCCAGTTCATATTTTTAACTGTTACCTGTGAGTCTTTCCTTATTTCCCACTGCCCTTCAAATGTAGCATCTGCGGGGGATACAATTACAGACTGATCTGATATTGCTGCAACGGGGCGAAATCCTGGTTTAAAATGTCGCGCAAAAATCTGGTTAAACGACCTCCATCCTCCATGTGGCCGCACATATTCTTTCATGTTATAAGCAGGAGAATCGTAAAAAGTTTGCTCTGATTCCTTTGTCAGTGATTCTGGCGTATCCAGGAACAAGCCCATCGCTTCTGCATAATCTACCAACCACTTGGAAAAAGGAGTAAGCGGAGGAGCTTGGTTATGTGGAATTACTTTATTCTGTAGTGTCAAAATTGGTTCCTGGTCGGCAATAAAATAAAACGCACAAAGATGATCATTGACGTTTTGGCCGGAAGAGATCTCTGCAGGAACCCAGTATAGAAATTCGTTGATCCAATCCAAGTATAGGGCCAGGTTCTTAACATCCTTTAAAAGCGGAATATTTTTACTATCTGCTTTATGAATCGCCTTTTCAAAATCTTCTTTCCAATTGTTTGCTTCTATCATTTTGAACAGATCCTGAACAACAGGATGGTACTTTGTGTGGATTCTCATTTTTTGTTTTGATCTGTCATCCATTATCAATACGGTTTCCATACACGTGTTTTTATTAATAAATTTATA
>CAIYVS010000217.1 GCA_903929655.1 uncultured Bacteroidota bacterium
GTCTGACCGTAACTTCCTAATGCAAAATCTGGGTTTAAATACTCTTCCAGCTTACAGCCTATTCCATACCTTTTTGCAATATTCTCGTCCTCAGTGAAAGAAAGAAAGTGGCTTGTAGTCCATGGCTCTCTGACATGCTGGTTTATCAAATTTTGGAAAGGGGCCTTGAAAATCTTCTTACCAGTGCCGCCGTTCAAAAGGGTAGTAAGAAATTGCCCGTGATCTATTCTTGCTTTAAGGCTCCGAATGCCCTTGGGATCTGAATCACCTCGGTATAAAATTGCTGGAATCATTGGCAAAAAGCTAAAGCTGGCATCGAAAGTAAACCTTTTTAAGAGCGGACATACCTCAAAGTTTTTACAGCCGATTTCGCGTGTCCGCCAGATAAAATCCAAATGCTGTATTTCAGCGTAAAATGTCCTGGAAAATGTTTTTTGAAAAAAAAGCTAAAAAAACTCTAAAATAAAGTCTAAAGTATAATAAAATTCTATAACTTTATTTTCCCAACAATATAAAACTTGCTGTATGACTGCTCGTAATTTTAAGCAAGACGAACTATTACTAAAAATTCTCAATAGAGAATTAGCGGAGCAGAATATATTAATAGACGTCGCCAATCGTCTAATTTTCAATATAATAAATCATCTCAACTACATCGAAGAATCAGAAGATGATGATCTATTAAAGATAGTTCTCAAAGAAGAATTGGCAAAACAATATGCGATAAAAGCAAATGCCGACATGCAAATTTTTAGAATAGAAGATCACATTCAATTAATTGGGAACATTCCAAATATTGATATGCAGAAATTATCTAAAAAGTCTAAAAATATTGAACAAGAAAAGTCTAAAAACTACAAACCAGAACTAGGGTGGTGGGAAAAAGTGAAATTCATTTTAAAGCTCAGGAATAAAATTTCTTCTATCAATCAAATTCTGGAGACCGCAGTAGAATTAGGGGAAAATTTAAGAGTTGGAACGGACGAATATAAAAAGGCCAGATCGAACTTATCAGCCGTATTGAAGACCTATAATGATAGGAAAGATCTATATCGAAAGAAATTGAATGCTGACGCCCCATTTTATTATTATGGTCTGCCAGAATGGTTCAATGATGGAGAATTTGGTGAAGAATATGTGCCTTGACAGCTTATGTAACATCGTATTTTTTATATGCGCTTAAAATAGTTTTATGGAGATAAAATTACTTGCAAGGAATATAAGGCTCTGTGTTGAGGTGTATGTAAATAGTGAAGAGATAAACGGTAAAGCCAAGCTGGTTTTGAAGCAAATATTCTCTAAGGTTGAGAGTATATTTAAAGATAAGGCCTCAAAATTGACGCTGGAGGTTATGCGTGCGGATACAAATAAAAAGTCCGCCAAGATCATGAATACTTTTGAAGCCCATATTCTAAACTATTTGCAACAGGAGACCAGTTTCCATAAGACCATGAACTCACTCATCAATAACATAAATATCGACTATATTGTTGAAAAGACGGTATTTCAAAAAAATAAAACGTTACGCAAGCCAATACAATGTGGTGAGATAGGCATAGTAATTGTTCATTCGTCAGACACAAAAGATGAAGCCGATGCCTTGAAGTACAAGCTACTTTGGGAATATAACAGAACATTTCTTTCGACCGTCGGGTATACTATTAGCACGAACTCTTGGCCAGATATCGCCTCGCAAACAGGCAATTTGCAAGAACTCATTTTTAAGACAATTTTTTCCAAAATAGATATTGTCATTTGTGTAATAAAACATAAATATGGCACTCCTTCATATTTCAATAACGGGAAACGTCGTTTTGAATCGGGAGTTGAGGAAGAGATATATCACGCGCTTCAGAGAAATTCTGACAAAATATTGACCATGTTGTACATATGCGAGGAGCCCTTGTCTGTTTCTCTTGCTGATTCAAATGCTAAAGAAAAAGTAATCAACCTGCACCAAATACTTACTCTGTTAGATTTGTATAAAGATGAAATAGTTTTCAAATATTATTCAAATTCGGACGATCTTTTGCAAAAGGCGCTATCGGACCTTACAAGAAATATTAAGGATCATTTTGTACCGATTCAAACGTCCAGGTCAAAAAAGAGCGTTGCCGGTTAAGTGTTCCCTGTTTATTGGATTTTTCTTTACTTTTATCACGATAAGTAAGCCGATGTAAAGGTATGCGCTTTTCAAATGAAGTTCTTAAAATCAATCGTTTAAAAAATCGACCAAAAAATTAAGTAATTCAATATCAGGTAGTTACGAAAAGAAATCGAATCCTAGTCACACTACTTGTAAAAAATATATGTATAGTCCTGGCCACAAGCTCAGGACTATATTTTTTTCGGGCGCTCCCTCTTTATAAAACTTGTTTCTTTAATTCCCCATTAAACTATTATAAAGTATTTGCCTGCCATTAGTAGTTATAATTTATTTTATTACATTTAGTTCAGACAAATCTATTTACCAAGAAAAAATTTATTGTACCATGATAACAAATAAAATATCCGATCAGCCGCTGCAGAAAATAGCACTCAGTTGTTCTGGCGGTGGCTATCGTGCCGCATCTTTTCACCTGGGCTCTATGTCCTATCTCAATCGTCATATTTATAATGGAAAGCCTTTACTGGAAAATGTGAAACTTATCTCCACAGTTTCTGGTGGCACCATTACAGGCGTAGTGTATGCATTGCACAAGCAGAAAGGGAAATCTTTCAGGGATATTTATCATTTCCTGCTCGATCAGTTGCATACGCTGGACCTGGTGAAAGGTGGCATTGAAAAACTGAACCCCGGCGCCTTGTGGAATAACACCCACAAACACAAAAACCTCATCAATGCTTTTGCAGAGCAATATGATGATGCTTTTACCAAAGGGGCTACTATTGCCGACCTTGACGGGCTCAACTCTCACCTGGAAGCCGTAGTGTTTAATAGCACCGAGTTTAATAATGCAATTGATTTCAGGTTTAAAAATATGGGCACGGGCTACTCGGGTAACTATTATATACCCGTGGGGCAGGATATAGCCGCCGAGATCAAATTATCGGATGTCATGGCTTCGTCAGCCTGTTTCCCCGGTGGTTTTGAGCCCTTACTCTGGCCCGATGATTTTGTGCATGAGCAGGCCCCGCATATCAGCGAACTGAAAAAAAACAGCAAAGCCCCGGTAGGTATCATGGACGGCGGCATTTATGATAACCAGGGTATTGAGAGCATACTGAATTATAAAAGCAAAAATGAGATACCTTATTTCGATCTCATCATCATATCCGACGTAGCTTCTCCTTATATGGAGCCCTATAAGCCTTTTGTGGAAACTAAAAAGAAAGGCTTTAATACGCTTACCCTCAAAGAGGTGAAAAAGAAAGCAGAGACGATCAGCAAAGGTATCAGTATGGGTTTATTGGTGTGTATTGCATTGTTTGCATTGTTGCCTGCTATCTGGCAGTATCCCAATAATATAGGTACGGGCCTTTCGCTGGGCATTGCCGGGGTCTTGCTGCTGCTGCTTATAGCCAAGATGATGGCAGTAGGCGCCATAAAGAAGAAGATAGCACAAATGCTGCACGCACTGGAGAAAAAGATACCTTCCTTTTATTTTAAAAAATTATCAAAACTTAAAATCGAGGAGCTCTCCGTGCATCGCGCCCAGCCGCTGATCATGGACAGGCTCAACTCTTTAGTTACCCTCTTAATGGATGTTTTCCTGAAAGTAGTAAGACGCCTTAACTATTATAAACTCTACAACAACAATAATTTTAAATACAGGCGCATATCCAACCTTATCAAAGAACTTACCGAAATGGATTTTAATGCCAATGTATTGCGCAGGCAGCAAGACCAGGCAGCTGCAGGCAAGACACCCGATTTCAGTATTTTTAACGGTACTTATAATGAGGTGGTTGGTACTGCCATAAAAGGGGTAGCAGAAAGCGCATCCAGCTTCGGCACTACTTTGTGGTTTACAGACGATGATAAACTAAGCGATATGCTGGACCAACTGATAGCTACAGGCCAGTTTACCATGTGTTATAACCTGATAGAATACCTGGAAAAACTGATCTATGATAAGGATAGCGGCTATGATGGCCTGGACCAGCAGAAAAAAGACAACTTGCAAAAACTATATAGCGACTGTAAGGAAGATTGGAAGCAATTTAAAGACGATCCTATGTTTATGGTAAAGGAATTGGGATAGCATCCGGCACACAGAACTGAGTATAAAAAAGCGTGTTTTAGTTTTAGCTGCTTTCGTTTCCGGGAGCAGTTTTTTTATCTTTCCCCTTTATCTATAAATCGGGTTAGCCTGTCAGTGGGTATTTAAAAAACTTTCCACATCAAATGTATCCCGCCGGGCAAGAATACTTACATTCATCCCATACAGAAAATTCTTGTCGTAATAATAGCCATCCTTTTCTTTAAATGTCTTTGCATCTGCGTCCGTTTTTTTAATGATATCATCTTTACTGTTGCGCACATAAACCCAGTTTTTGTCAATCGATACCTCTATGTCCAATACACGGAACGTTTTGGGATCTGCACCTTTTATTATTTTGCCGGAATAATAATTGTAATACACATGATTTTTATCTTTCGCGTAGCCCGATGCTAATACTGTGAAACTGGAAGCGTCAGCTGCTTTAAATATCTTTGTCCTGAAATAGACATGGTTTTTATCTTTCGAATACTCTGCTTCAATACACGTAAAACTTTTCGCGTCTGACCCTGCTATTAACTCATTAAACAAGTAAACCTTGTTGCCGCTTATTTTATAACCTTCGCATAAAGTATCGGTTGCCGCACCATGCACTGCCTGCGCATTGGCTGGCTTTGCTGACAAAAGAATCATTAGCATACTGCCTGCAATACCTATCTTATAAAAGTGCTTATTCCTCAAAAACAAGTCTGTTAATTACTTTCTTTGTAACGTTGCTGCATAGATCCACCCACACGGTGGGTATCTTCAGTTATGTCCACATCTTTATCTTTTTTCACCCATTTTGTAGTTGTCACCGTAGTTATCTTGGTCACCTTGATCACTTTTCTTTTACCTCCGTTATCGCTGTATATTTCCTTGTTATGGTGCCTTGGCCAGTGCTTATGTGCGCGCGGGTAGTTATTGTTTATTACTTCTTTCTTTATTACCACTTTTTCATTTGTTATGGCGGTGCTCAGTTTGTTGTTTAAAATAGCTATTGAGTCGCTCAATGCATTTACACGGTCTGCGCAAGAGTTGTCAGTTTCGTTTTGTGGCAGCATATTTACAATGGGCCTCGTATTAGGATGGCCGCTTGAATAAAGCCATGCACAGAGCAGCAGGAAAATGGCAATTAAAGACCCGGCAAGCAATTGTTGATAAAGCCTCGATCTCTTTTTGCTGCGGTACAGCGCAGTCTTTACCCGGCTGTAGTCATCGTTGCGCCAATCCGAACTGCGGGAACTGTGCCCGGAATAGGGGACAACGATGTGCCCTGAACTCCTGTGTGATCTTTCCTTGCTCATATGAGATTCGTGTTTAGACCTGTGAATTTCTTCTTTGTGTGGCGGAGGGCCTGCAGCTTTTTTGCCCTGCTCATTAACATTTATGATTACTTCAGAAATTTGCTCTTTTTCTATCCTTTCCCCTGGCTTTGCATGAGATGATGCATGCCTGGTCTCATGTTTTTCCTCCCGTGGCGGCGGGAAACGAGACGTATGCCTTATGTTTTTCTCCTGCTCTTCCACGTTTATCACCACTGCGGAAATGTCTTCCACATCCACCGTTTTGTTGTGGTCGGTATGCGAGGCCATATGCGGCTCATGATGCTCCTGCCTGTGTTGGGGCCTGTGTACTGGCGGTATGATCCTGCTCACTTGCTCAAACGCTTCCATTTTTATAATGGCTACCGATATTTCTTCATCCTCCAGTTCTCGTCTCTGCTTGTGTTTCAGGCAAAAATGATGCAGTGTGCTGTAATCGTTTATAGCAATAAGCTCTTTCAGTACCTCGGCTGCATTATGCGATTCTTTTTTTCTCAGCAACATGCGGCTCAGAAAATTGCTCGCCAGGATAATAGTATCTGTTTTGTCTATTACTATTGTTTTATTCTTTAAAAAATGGTTGTCCACCTTGCCCCTTAGCAATTCTTCGCTGTTCAGAAAATGCCTGTTGGTGTCTAAGGCATCAAACGTATCATAAGGAAAACATTCTATCGTCGCGTCTTCCTGCACACTGTTTCTAATGATGAATACATTGGAGTTCCCGCAGCTGATAATATCCAGCGTGCTTTTTTCTTCATCATACTGCACAGCTATAATGCTGGCAGTGCCACCGCCCGGCTGTTTCTTTCTTTCTACATCTGCAACAGCGGGATCTTCATTATATTCAAATTTCGTCTGCCTGAATTGCTGTGCGCATGCCGCCATTGATGACAGGAATTCCGGTACACGAAAAAGAGGAGCTCTTGCAAATGTGCCGCTGATGATCTCTGCCCAGGTATCTGCCTTAAAACTTTCAGGCGAGCCCTCAGAAAGCACAAAAGATTTCTTTTCAGCATCCATATCAAACTTGTGACGGATGTTTTTATGGTCAGCCGTTTTGTGGTGCTGTAAAATAGTGGTACTCATAAACCATTCACTTGTTTACATCAATTACTAATAGTTTTTTAAACTCTTATCTCTGAGATCCCCGAAGTGTTTCTGCCAGCATAAGACAGAATGCAAATGTGTTTATGTAATGAAGAGCATTAAATGTACATAAAAAATAGCAATTCAAGGGTGTTTTTAGGTAGTTTATCACAATTTTGGGACAGGAGATGGCTGGGAATCAAGAGTTTTTGCGCTTTAAGGCAAAAGCAGGCCCTTAGTCAAATCGCTCCCGGACTTGTTCTGTAACAGTGGCAACACAAACAAACAGCAGAAAATTGCAGATATTTGCCCTTGTCAATCCGCATTAAAAAATGAGCAGGGAATCAAAAGAAGTAAAAGCAAACCGGAAGTTCTACCGGCAGGCGAAGATCGTTTTACCCAAAGACATTATGGACAAACTGGAAGAACAGGCAAAGCTCATAGATATGGGTCTGAAACCATACATCAAAAAACTGCTCAGCGACGCCACTGAGGTTTAACACTCCTTTTCGCCCTCCTGTTTCCGAACAGGTACCCGGCTGAGAAGTGAAAACAAGCATTCTTTTCGGTAAGTCCCTGGCTGTTACTGATATTGCTCACTCCCACGTCAAAACCCAGCCTCAAGAGAAAACCATTCCGCATTTCATACCCCGCATTTCCCACAATGCCGAGGTCAGCATTTTTAAAATCATCAGTAGGGCTACTACCAAAATTTATATGAAAACTGCTGTCATAATGAAAGTTCCCTTGGCTTTGTGAGAGCTTTACCTGCCCGCTTGTTCCCAGGCCATAATAAAACCCGGCTCCACAAAATATATAGCCCTGTCCCGCGGGAATCTTGTAAATAATAACAAAAGGTATATGAACATAATTAAGTAGCAAGGTCTCCGTTTCTGTTACCGGTGGACTATAGTTTAGGTTGCTGCCGCTTATTTTGGTCCCCAGCCTGTTGTAAAACAAACCTGTCTGTATAAAGAACGAACTACCCAGGGGCACATCAATCAGCATGCCCACTCTCGCTCCGCCAATAGCAGACTTGCTCACATCGGTAGGAAAAGGGCTGATAGTCATATTGCTTAAATTCAGTCCGGCCTCAATTCCCAGCCTTACCTGCTGGCTATATGAAACTGATACGAAAACTACGCAGAGCAGCAGGAAACAGAGTTTCTTCATAAGGTCTTATTATAGTGCGCTTCAAATATAGTAAAATAGATGAATAAACACCAACCTGCTAAGCTCAACCAAAGCGCTCATCTCGACGACAGGAGAGATCTCCTGAGGCCTGGCTTTGCTGTTTATTAGAAATCCTCGCCCACTTGCGTCATTTGCCTTTCCTGGTATCCGGGAGGATATGAAAGTGGGAGCGGGTTGATAATTACAAACTGCATATTTATTTCTTTTTTGCGTTTGAGAACTCGCTATCGCCCGCTTGTTAACGGGGTGGGGGGCAGCCTGCCCGGAGATCGCGTTAAGGTGCGCATAGCCCGGAAGTTATGCTTAATAATTTTTTTGGGCAGAATACGCTTAGCTGGTAAAAATCCGTGAAAACACGGTACATGTTTCTCATTTTTTGTTATATTTTTGTTTCCATACAGAAAATAATTTATTTAAATAGTCATTAAAATATTCCGGCTATGCTATACCATTTTAACAAAAAGATCTTTTGCTTCATTGCTTTTCTTCTTTTTTTATCACTGCCCCTTTTTGCAAATAATAAGGACAGCGCAAATAAGATATTTAATGGTCCTCCACAATCGGCCGATACGCCGCCTGCAGGCGTACCGGGTAAAACAGAGACAAGCCCCCAGGACCCCAAAGGAAGCACATCCAATGCCCCTAATCCTTTCAATTCTTTTGAATTTCTTCTTTCGCTCGCGGTTTTGTTTTTTGGTTTAATTGTGGTCGCTTTCGAAGTGTACCTGGGCCAAAAAGGGATCATTACAGACGAACACATTTTCAAGTGTATCATCATTTTTATCAGGAGTGGA
>CAIYVS010000218.1 GCA_903929655.1 uncultured Bacteroidota bacterium
GTCATAATTCTCCTCAATAGAAGTATTAAATATCGTTGCAAAAAATTCCAGGTTTTCCTGCACCGACAAGTCCTGGTATAGCGAAAACTTCCCCGGCATATATCCCACCCGGTTTCGTATCTCCTTATAATCTTTTACCACATCAAAACCATCTACACTTGCATTCCCGCTTTCTGCCAGCAGCAAAGTGGTAAGTATCCTGAACAATGAGGTCTTGCCTGCACCGTCAGGACCAATTATGCCGAATATCTCGCCCTTGTCCACACTAAAAGAAATTCCTTTTAATGCATCCACTACCGTTTTTTTAACACGGTATTTCATTACAATATTGTCAGCAACAATTGCTTGCATATTTCTTATTTAAACTTTACTTCACCATACATCCCAATCTTCAGGTAGCCATCGTTCTTTACGCGTATCTTCACTGCATACACCAGGTTGGCCCTTTCATCTTTCGTCTGTATGGTCTTTGGCGTAAATTCCGCCTTGTCAGATATCCAGCTGATCACACCGGCATAGTTTCTGTACTTGCCATCCGCGCTGTCCACCAGCACTTTCACTTCCTGGTTCAGTTTCACCTCTGCTAGTTGGGTCCCTGTTATATAAGCCCTTAAAGTGATCACAGATAAGTCACCAATTTTATACAATGCCTTCCCCGCACTTGTTACTTCTCCTGCCAGTGCATACTTGGTCAGCACAGTACCGTTTATAGGATTCACAATATTTGCCCTTTTCAATTGGTCTTCAATCACAGCAACCGATTTACTTAATGGCTTATACTCGCTCATCACCGTACTGTTCTGCGTGCCTGTAGTTGTTTCCTGCACTTTTATTTCCTGCTTGTTGGCCGCAATTTGTTTCTTCAGCACATCTATCTGCGCATTCAGGTCGTCCCGCTGTTTCGTTGTGGCTGCATCTGCTTTTATCAGTCGCTCAGTACGGGCCTTTTCATAAAGGGCATTGTTTAGCTGGGTCTGCAAAACCTGTATCTGGTCCTTAATATACTTCACCTGCGGCTTCACATCCATGGTTTTTTGGCGCAATGCCTGTATACTCGCCTCTACCTGGGCCTTCTGCAATCCCAAAGGAACAGAATCAATATAACCTACCACGCTGTCCTTTACCAGCACAGAACCTTCTTCTATATGGAAGGCCATTATCTGCCCGGCCACCTGCGAAGACACGATCACTTCATCCACTTCAAAAGTCCCTGAAGCATCAGATACATGCTTGTTTCCACATCCGCTGCTTACAGCAAGCAGCATACAGACAAATAGCAATTGGTGAATTTTCATTTTCATTATTTTAAAACTATTATTAAATTATTTGCTTGTTATATTACCTGTCGTATTCTGATAACTGAATTGCGCCTGCAGCAACTGCACCTCGTGCAGTATCTTGCTCTGGCGCGCCACATCTTCAGCATTTACCTGCGTCAGGTAATCATGTGCGCTCAGCACACCATTCTCCAGTTGCGCACTCGCTGCAGTTTTTACAGAAGCCCTTAGCCTGATGATCTCATCATCTTTATTTACAAGCTCCAGGTACTTTTCCACATCTGCATTCTGTTGTTTTTGTGTCAGGTGAGTATTGAACAGGAACGTTTCTTTCTGTATATCAAGTGTAGTTTTGTTCATGTCCAGTATACGCCTTTGATTTCGCAAAGTGTATAAACTGCCAAAGCTCCAGTTTAGTTTCAATCCTCCTATATAGTACCATTCAAAATCATTGCTCAGCATATTCAGAGCCGGTCTTCCATATCCGCCCTGCACAAACAAATTAAATTTTGGCTGCAATTGCGTACCCAATAGTTTATCCTGCAGATCATAAACGTGTTTCTGGTATTCATAAAACAGAATTTCCGGCCTGCTCACACTATCGGTCAATACTGGCACTGCAGGTTTTTCAAGCACCGTATGCTCATCCAGTGTACTGTTAATAAACAAACCAAGCATATTTAAATAAGCCTTTTTGTTAGCCTTCAGTTCCACTCTTGATTGTTCTGCCTGTAATAACTGTGCCTCTAATTCATCCACGCTGCTTCGGTAGGCCGTCCCGTTAGCAACAAGGTCCTTAGCTTTGTCTACACCATTTTGTATATCCTTTCTTAGCAAATCATTCTGTGCCAGTTGTTCGTTCACCAGCAAAGCTCCGAAGAACAACTGGTTCACACGCTCATATAATGCATATAACTCCACATCCAGGTTTTGCTGCTGTATCGTTTCATTTGCTCTTGCTGTTTGTTTCTGGTTTTTTATCAGCCCTCCGTCATAAACTACCTGGTCAAGTTCCCCATATATTTTATACTGGTCCTTGCTATAAGTCGGTATCGTAAATCCGGGAACAGGAATAGTAAAAGGAAAACTTGTCACAGTAGATTGGTAAGTAGCCTGCCCGTTAATATTCAAAACAGGCAAATGCCCCCTTGCAGCATTCGATACCGTATATTCTTTTGTTTTGGCAATCAGGCCCCTTTGTTTCACCAAAGGATAATTCTTTTGCGCCAGTTCATATACCTCTTCAATGCTCAATTGCCTCACTGTCTGCGCAAATAATTTTGGCCCTGCTGATACTGCTAAGACAGCCATAAAAAACACTGCAATTAGCCTGCTTCGCCCCGCCCTTATTTTCAACATAGAAAATTATTTTTTTATAGACTCAATAATAAACTTCGGTATCTCCGTTTTCCGCTGCTCCATAAATCCCCTAAACTGTAATTCATCCATATTGGTCGACATCATCCATAATGGCTTCGCGATAAAAGGGAAAATGCACATCGATATCATATTGATAAACAAATGCGCAGGGTTGATGTTTTTCATCCTCCTACCCTTTATTTCCGCGGCTATTTCTGCAGCAAATTTTTCGAAAAGGGAATTCTTACCCTTCCAGAATCTTTCCTTAAAATACTCCGGCTGCTTATTCACCTCGTTCAGCACAAACAAAGGCAGGTAAGTATTTTTCAGCATCATATCAATATACTCACTGCAAAAAAGGGCTATCTTCTCAAAAAGCGGAATTCCCGAATCTATGATATCAACTATCTTAGGAAAAAACTGTGCCAATGCCTCCTCAAATATCATCTCAAACAGCTTTTCTTTACTTCTGTAGTAATAATGCAACATCGCTTTATTAATGCCCGCCTCATCTGCTATATCCTGCATACGCGCACCAGCCATCCCCTTCAATAAGAATACTTTTTTGGCTGCTATCAGTATCCTTTCCCGCGTATTATCATTTACCTCCTTATTAACCATATAGTTTAACCAAATAGTTAACGCAAAGCTATAAGCTATTTTCTATACCCCAAAATATTCCTCAAATAAAATCACATTAAAGTATTTGCAGACTGATAACCACCATATTAATACATGACAATTCGCATGCATAGATAACAGCAATAAGTTTTTTATAGATAAGAATTCAATCTTTTGCTAGCCAGCTGCCAATATATATTTAGCTCTTCCGGCGTCACACATTTCAGGGCCTTGTACAATTTCAACAGTTCATAAATAACCTCTTAAGCAACAATCCCGTTTTTAACCGCATATAACACCAAACCTGCCGTATTTCTAACCCCTATTTTTTCCAGCAGTTCAGACCTGATGCCCTCCACCCTCCTTTGGCTTAAAAAAACTTCTTTCGCAATTTCAGCAGTTGTAAGCTCTTTGCAAATCAGTTTCAAAATCTCAATTTCTTTTTCATTCAGTTTCACTTCCTTCTTAAACCTGGCAGCAATATTTTTTTTCTGCACAATGTTCCGCAGCATCGCATTACTTACCAGGTCATTAAAATAAAAATCGTTCTCAAACACAGCATGAATTGCTTTTTTTATCTCCTCAGGTTCTGCATTTTTAAGTAAATAACCATTGGCACCTATTTCCATCAGGTGCATAATAAAATGTTCTTCCTCAAACATCGTCAGGATCAGTATTTTTATTTCAGGGTAGAGTATCCGTATCTGTTTGGTAACCTCCACCCCATCCATTTCCGGCATTTTCAGGTCTATCAGCACCACCTCCGGTTTTTGCTTTTCTATCACCTGCAAAAGCATGATCCCGTTTTCAGCCTCGCCCACCAGTTTCAGTTTGTGGTCATCACTTAAAGCAAAGCGTAATCCCTGCCTGAATATTTTATGATCGTCCGCAATTGCATATTTTATTATAGCCATAATAATATCATTTTAAGAACGGTGCTCCGTTCCTGTCATAGGTAGTGTTATCATTGTCTTATACCATTGTTCATCCTCTTTGTAAAAATGTATGGAAGCATTCACGGCTTTCAGCCTGTTTACAATATTTTTCAGCCCCGTAGCACCCTTTTTATAAACCAGTTCCAGGTACATCTCATTAGTAAGTCCCACACCATCATGAGAAAAACTAATTACAATATGCTGCTGCTTAATACCCAACTCCATTTCAATATGAGATGCATCAGCATGTTTGATGATATTATTGATCAACTCCTGCGAGATACGATAAGCAGCAAGTTCAATAGCATCATTTACACGAGGCAAAGGCTCTCTTATGATATACCGGGTTTTAATTTTTCCGGACCCGTTAATCACCTCTACAAGCGACTGCAAAGCCAATTGCAAACC
The DNA here is from genome assembly GCA_903929655.1 of uncultured Bacteroidota bacterium. Classification (GTDB taxonomy): domain Bacteria; phylum Bacteroidota; class Bacteroidia; order Chitinophagales; family Chitinophagaceae; genus JABDGU01. The sequence continues at coordinate 4,601 of CAIYVS010000218.1, forward strand.
AAGATGTTGTAAAGTAGCAGGCTGCAGTTTATGAGAAATATTCCTGATCTTCCCGATACTCTCATCCAGCAACTCCTTTGATTGATTGATACCGTCCTCATTAAACGATGCATCCTTAGCCTTATAAAGGAAAAGCCTCGCAGAAGCCAGAGTAGCGCCCACATCATCATGCAATTCAGAAGCTATACGGGCCCTTTCCACTTCTGCGCTTTGTATGGATGCCTGTATCAGCTCCAGTTCTTTTTGTTCGCTTATTTTTTTTAGTTCCAGTTGGTGAGAGATGATACGGCGCTGGTAAATGACTACAAAAAAGACAATGCTGAATGCAAGCAATAGCATGATTATTACTGCGATAATAATCAAAGATAAATTCACTTCTTTCTTTCTTTTAATAAACCATATCCGATCAGCATATTTTGAATAATGTTGAGCGGGTTATGTAATAATTTCCAAAGACCTACAAATATTTCTTTATGTGTTTTTATAATTTCTGATTCAAACAGTAAAATAATGAAACTGCCTGACGCCGGGATTAAAAAAGCTGTACTAAAAATAAAAAGTGGCGAATCTTCAATCCTAACAAATTCTATTTCATTAATTACTTTATATAAACCAAAAATTGAAAGTAAAATAAAAAAACCATACAATACTGCTGCGCCTATATAATTAAATTGAAAAACAGATTTAAAAATTGTATCTAAAATAAAGTACAATGTTATTAATATTAAAATATTTTTTATAATTATTTGATTAGTTTTTCCGGATATTTTTTCACTATTCTCCAAGTTATAGCAGCAGTGCGTGCGCCCAGTTTCGGAGCCTAGAGCTCCCAGCCAGCTCAGGCAGGATTTGCGCGGGA
>CAIYVS010000219.1 GCA_903929655.1 uncultured Bacteroidota bacterium
CAACCCATGTCTTTACCAGGAAGAGCTGATTCTGAAGCACCATAAGTTGAATTAGAAGCAACAACAATATGTGGTGTCCATGATGTATTACCTTTACTTAAAGCAGGAGAACCCGCATTTAAATGAAAATCGGAACCGGCAGTATAAGTAATGTTAATGCCTGTTGTGCTTGGCAATGTAAACGTTTTAAACATCGGATTATTTAAACCAACCTGCGAGTGACCACTATAAGTGCCTCCTAATATATAGGAACCCGGATATCCTGGTATCAAAACATCGGGTGATGGAATATCCGTAGTTTGAGGATGTGTAATGTATGCTACAGGATAGAACTGATTTACAATTGAGTCAGCATCTCCGTACTGAAAAGAATTACCGTAATGCATATCTGTAGTATCAGCGGCAGGGTTACCAACTACGCGTGGGCCGAACCTGCAATTAACCATCAGGTTATTATAGTACTGACCGTAGGCACCTTGCTCATAATTAAGGCAACCGCCACGGCCTGATTGTACCTGGCGATGACCACAATTGACGTAAGTATTGTTATACATATCTATCTGGCAAACAGGGCCTGTATAAGAACCTTTGTCAGAAGCCTTAGTTCCATTAGTAGCTACTCCTACAAACATATTGTAGGCCATAACACCTACAGTGCCGTGCTTTGCGTTAAATACGTCGCCACCGTTAGGTCCTGTTTTTTCAACTGTATTACCCACAATGTGAACGTTTCCACCTTGTAAACGAAGCGGATCGTCTGTTCCACCATATATCCATGAATCCTCTAACACAAATGTTCCATTAACGTTTTGGTACAGAATTACTTTGCCAGATTGGGCAGCAGAAATCGGAGGATTAACATAAGGTTGCCCAGCGAATTCCATATGCGTCCACTTGATAACCATGAGAGGGCAACATGTATCGCCAAGGATACCTACCCATTTTCCCTGGTAAGCAGGATCTGTTGCAATACTTGCTGTGGGATTGTCTGTTTTTGTAATTCCGGGAACGGTCATCCAAACAGGGTCTGTACTTGTACCAAGAGATAGTAAAACGCCCTGTACAGCCAACGAAACCGGAGTATCTGTTCTGTATGTAAAATTAAGATGAACACCTGACTGTATTTCTAAAGTATCGCCGAAAACTACCGAGATGGGACAGGCAACTGTATATGTGCTATCAGCTTTCATGTAGCCTTTAATGGCACCACATAATGGTTTGCCTGTAGAAATTGGTTGCCCTATCCTTACCTGCAGCGATGAGACGCTGGAACTGCTTTTTGAGCAGGAACTGAAAATTGCTGCACTTGCCAGCAAAAACAAAAATCCAAGTTTAATTTGTTTCATATTTTTTATTTTGTTAATTATAATTTATATTTTATTCCTATCAGATAATTACGTCCATAATTATTTTTTTCTACCAATAAGTTAGCCGGCAGCGTTTGCAGAGGCAGATAAAAAAGGGGCTTGGAGGGATCTGTATAATATTTCTTACTAAACTCCATTTCGATTATGGTAGAAGCATTGAGCAGGTTATTGATTTTTGCAAACAATGATAAGCCCTTTGCAATCCTTTTCTCGCATGCGAAATCAAAGAATGATGTGGCATCCTGCCAGTAGTCCAGACCAACAAAGTTGTATAGAAATGCTATGTGTCTCCCTGTATAATTCCATGCGAGGTGCGCATCAAACCCATTTTTTGGGTTTTTATACAAGAAAGATACATTGGCGATATGCGCAGCCTGACCTTGCAGCGGGCGTGTTTCGCTTATATTATATAATGTAGTGGTAGCCCCCGGAAGGCTTGGATTTGATATGAATGAATTTACTTTATCGGTAATGGAAGAATGTGTATAGGTATAATTAAGCGAAACTCCGAAATAGTGGATGTATTTGGTTACCTGCAATTCTGCGCCATAATTTACTGCGGGACTACCAGTGACATTTACAGGCTGAATCACTGCGCTTGAAATTCCGGCGGGTACTATCTGGTATTCAATAGGGTTGGCAATATTTTTATAAAAAACACCTGCCAAAACCTGATCAATTCCTTTCGGGAACCACTCGTACCTAAGATCAAGGTTCTGTGCAACCGAATGGACCAAATTAGGGTTCCCGGCTTCATCAAATAAACCATCTCCGTTAGTTATTTTATATGGTATTACTTCAAAAAAACCAGGCCTGGAAATAGAGCTGAAATATGATAAACGAAGATTAGTTTTGGGGTTCAAGGCATATTTAAAATTCAAGCTTGGTAAAACGTCCAGGTAAGAAAAATTGCCGTTAACGCCTGCATAAACAAAGGGGTCTTCATGGGTAGTATAACCTAAAGAAGTTGTCTCTACCCTTAGCCCTCCCAAGGCTTCCAACTTATCATTCATAAAATTCATTCTCCCTTGCACATAATAACCCATCACATCTTCATGCACTTTATAATTCAGCCAATTTGATGGGTCTCCCTGAGCAGAAGTTCCTGCCGCAAATGCTATCATATTGTATTGGAGTGCGTTTGCACCTTGTCCTGATATTCCATTGTAAGGCGTATAAGGAGCTGCCGGGTCAAAAGAATAATCATTATAATAATTATCTCTTTCTTTGTGGCGATACATACCACCAACTTTCAGCTCAATGTTTTTATCAAAAATGGCCGGAGTATAGGTGAGGTTCAGAAATGCCTGGAGGTTCTGGTCCTTAGTGTCTTCCCAAATATATTTTATTGATTTCAGGTCATTTCCTCTCATCGAAAAATTACCCAGGGTATCTTGTTGCCTTACATCTTCGGAAGTAGCCTGTGCCTGATCTGGCAATTCCATTTTTGCTATTGAGTAAGCAGTTTTCCAATCCAGCTTTAACTTGTCAGATAAGAGGTGTTTTCCTTCAAGAGCAATATTTCCGATAGTTTGTGTTCTATAAGTATTCCGGTATTGATAATCTATATTACCCGCACCCGGCACAGGCCGGTTTACAGCTGTAATTACCGTATCAACTTCGTAACGGTCCTCAAATTGGGCGAGCCTTACAAAAAGCCCATATAAGGCAATAGAATTACGTTCATTGATCTTATAATCGGCTTTTGCATGAAGCCCAATCCTTTCTTCACGGGTTGAATATTGAAACAATTTGATGTCATCAAATTCCGGAGCATTGTTGATATACTGGGAACCGATGTGTAAAACAGTTGGTTCGGTGGCCGGCGTAAAATTAAGTGCATCGGAACCTTTGTATGTGTTTTGAAAACTACCGGAAAATATCAATCCTAATCTCTTGTCTTTAAGGTACCGATTTCCTATTGTGAGGCTGAACAAGGCATCCGGCGGCGCCTGTACATGACTCGTGAGCAATGGCTTAAAGCTAAAATCAGAAGGTGTAGCATTATAACCTGCAGGATGTGTTGCAGCAGGGTCTTTAGCGTTAAATGTACCTGCGTCAAAGGAGGCAAAACTCCTATTAAAAAAAATCTCGTTAAATCCGGTAGCTGCGCTGGCGTTGATTATTAAACGGTCGGGCGCATCTTTCATCACCATATTCATTATACCTCCAACGGCGTCGCCTTCCATGCTGGGAGTCAAAGATTTTATAACTTCAACCCGGTCTAATAGTTCAGCCGGAAAAAGATCCATAGGAACATAGCGCTGTTTATCATCGGGACTGGGTATTTTCATCCCATCCACAGTTGTATAGTTATATCTTTTGTCCATGCCACGTATTATAGCATATTTTGCTTCACCACTTGCATCCCGGGTTACATTCACTCCTGATACCCTTTGCAATACGTTGGCTACGGTTATGTCAGGTAACAATTCTATGGTCTTTGCAGACATTACATTCAATACCTCATCAGCATTTTTTTCACGGCTCCGGGCCTGTTCGTCACTACCATTTACATGTTTCGCCTTTATTTCAACTTCTTTCATCACAGACGTTTTCTGAGCGACTTTGAAATTGACCGAAAATACTTGTGTCTGAGAAAGTGACACGTCTTCAGTTAAAGATTCGTATGCTGTATATTTTATTGTAAGCTTATAATTGCCTGCAGGAATATTGTTAATTGTATAACTGCCATCTAATCCACTCACTGTACCTAATTTTGTGCCTTCCAATACAACGACAGCACCTACCAGGGGCTCACCGCTTTCCTTATCGGTTACGAAACCCTTTACAGTAGCTGCGTAAACAGACAAACCAGACACTAAAAGACATAGTAATAGTGACACCAAGCTCTTTACGGAAACCATTCTATTTAAAAATTTGAGCAAAAGTATCAGGTAGGAATGTATTAAAGCAAGTGCGCACTTTTACTTAACACAAGCATAATTTTAAGGAAACATTATGGTAATATTTTGATAACATTGGCTTAAGGTCTAAGCAATTGCAGAGGTAACATTTTAGAAACATTGAGGTAATAATTTAATAACGTTTCATTAATATTTGTGTGGCATAAGATTCATTGCTTTGCATCAAAATAAAAATTCATGAAAAAAGTTTTACAAGGTATTTTATTAAGTACTGTATTTGCATTGTGTGCAAATGTAAGCAAGTCACAAACACTTATACATTACTGGCATTTCAATAATAATGGTGGAATAAGTGA
>CAIYVS010000220.1 GCA_903929655.1 uncultured Bacteroidota bacterium
ATCGCCGGGGGGGGAGATCCCGCACCCTCACCCTCGTCTCGCCGCCCTCTCTGCGCCCCCCTTTTTTTTTCGGGTTTTATGTGGTTTTCAGCATTTTTTTTATTTCTGTTATCATCTCCTTTATCTTATCAGAAGCTATCCCATATTTTATCTGTACTATTAGCTTGATGCCTCTTGTGCTTCGCCAACTAAGATTAATCAGATTTTCGCTTACCAGTTTTTGATTGGGGATAATATAAGCAGAGCCATCGGCACTCCGTAAACGTGTACTACGAAACCCGATCCGCTCCACAGTTCCTTCCAGGTCAGCAATCTTTATGATGTCTCCGGTCTGAAAAGGTTTATCAGACAAAATGGTCATTGCTGCAAAAAGGTTCTCGATGGTTTCCTTACCTGCGAGTGCAATGGCAATGCCACCAACGCCCAAACCGGCAACAAGGGCAGGTATATTAACGTGAAAAACAGCACCCAGAATCCAGAAGATGCTGAATATCCAAATAAGCAATATACCCATCTCTTTCATAAGGGGTAATAATTGCAGTTGCGATGTATTTTTTTCGGTACGTGCCCTATCTACTCTTATATTATACGCAAAATCTAAAATGCCCGACATAAGCTGTGCCAGGCAAATAATAAATAAAAAAAGAAAGAGGTGGTCCACAATATCAGCAACCCGGATATCTGCATTTTCCTTCTTATTAAGAAAATGATGCAAAGCTGAATTACTAAGCAAAGCGCTTAATTGGTTTACCGCTACATAATAAAGCACCACCTGCAAGATACGCTCTATGGGCCTGCGGATTTTACCCTGTATCGCCTGTTTTAATTTTGCATTGTTTAAACGGGCAGTTAGGTTACTGCTGATATAAGTAAGAAAATTGGCGATGGGCCGCTTAAGCAGCAAAGTACCAATAATGATACTGAAACACCAGATATAGTTAGATACCTTCTCACCCAGGAATTCAGCATCTAAAAAATCTCCCCTTACTGACAAAAATAATTTGTTACCTCCCGGTATGGAAACAAGTTTCAATACATTTTCAAAGCATAAATCTATCATCATTAAAAATCAAATATTAGGCCGATACATTAAAATCACGCAGCGCATCATTCAGGCTCGTCTTCAGGTCGGTAGAAGCTTTGCGCTGACCAATGATAAGTGCACAGCCTACTCCATATTCCCCGGCCGGGAATTTTTTTGTTATCGAACCGGGTATAACCACACTGCGTGCAGGAACACGACCCCTGTACTCAATAGGCTCAGCGCCGCTCACATCTATTATTTTGGTACTCTGCGTCAGTACCACATTGGCGCCAAGAACAGCTTCTTTCTCAACTATCACACCTTCCACTACAATACACCTGGAACCTATAAAGCAGCCATCCTCGATAATAACCGGACTTGCCTGCAATGGCTCTAAAACACCGCCCACACCTACGCCACCGCTCAGGTGCACTCCTTTGCCTATCTGCGCACAAGATCCCACGGTAGCCCATGTATCAACCATAGTTCCTTCATCTACGTAGGCGCCAATATTTACATAAGAGGGCATCAATACCACATTTCGGGCTATATAAGCCCCATATCGGGCTACTGCATGCGGCACCGCCCGGACACCTAATGATGCATAGCCCTTCTTAAGCAGCATTTTGTCATAAAACTCAAATGGCTCTATGTTCCATGTCTGCATAGGTTGAATACCAAAATACAGGAGTATTGCCTTTTTTACCCATTCCTGCACTTCCCATCCTGTATCTATAGGTTTTGCCACGCGCAAATGGCCCTTATCTACTTCTTCTATAACTGCTCTTACAGCATCCTGGTATTGTTTATCTTTCAGTAATTCCCTGTTCTGGTAAGCCTCTTCAATGCTTTGCTGCCATTGATTGTTCATGCAATAAATATGTTTTGTAGGGCGAAAATACAAAAGCCTTATTAAATAAGCGGCTTTCTCTAAAAGAGGGGTTATTTTACAAATTCACTTATTGTTATTTTTTCAACAATACCTTCAAAGTCAGCATCATCAGTGATGTATAGCCTTAAGTGACTATTGTGAAACTGTTTTGGGACATGCACGTAGAACATGTATTCATTGCTGCTATCTTCTTTAGTAATGGGGTTGAAAATGCGGACATGGTTGTGTTTTAAAGTGTCGTCCGTTTCGAGTATTGAGTTAAGATGCGCGCCCCAGTAGCCTTTGCTTACTTTTATATTAGCATCTATCAGTATCCAGGCATCACCTGCATTTGCAGTAATAGCTGTGTCTAATAAGGTACCCTCGACGCCTTCTTTAAATTTTATGGGTTTGGGCACATCCGTATGCAGCAATTCGCTTAAAGTATATCCTTTTGTATTGGACAACATATCTTCATTATCCAGCATGCTCATATCCAGCGGGCCGGGCTTGGGGTTCAGGTAGATCCTTCCATAATAGCGGCGGTTCATATCAAAATAGTGTAGGATGGTTTTGTGGTACTGGTCGTGCTGAAAAATGTTTACAACAAGCAGGTATAAACCCAGCAAGTAAAAACCCCATCTCCATTTCTTCAGGTTGATGTACTCTATTAAAGCAGTAAAGGGTAATGCAAACACGGGATAACTTTCCATCAAGGCGCGAGCGCTGAAACTACCTGCGTATTGCCAGGCACGCCAGGAAATGATTATGTAGATATTCAACATGCAAAACCACAACACCGACTCACGAAAGGGGAAACGCTTCATAAAAAACATGCCGATAATAAAAAAGACCGTGACCGGGGTATAGATAAACCAGCCTTTCTCCCAGCCAAACAAAACCTGTAAATGGGGCGTAAGGAAATCCCAGGAACTGCCTACATCATACAACCAGGAACCGCTTGTGACTTTCCAATACAGCAATTGCGGCAAGGCGCCGAGGATACAAAAAAGCACTGCTATAAATATATGTGCCCTGTTCTTTTTCAGCAAGGTCCATTTTGCTTTTGCCGCTTCTTTGTTTTGTGTGCCCCACATCAATGGTATAAAAAGCATTACCGCCTCTGTGGGCCGGCAAAGGCTTGCGAGGCTAATGATAAAACCCATAATGGCTGCCCAGAATAAGGACGGTTTGTCGTGCCATTTTTTAGTGCTGTACAGGATGATAGCATACAGCAGGAATATATAAGCATGGCTCATACCGCCGTCCACAGCTACATATTGTATAAAGTTCGTGGCAAGACAAACGAGGCATATGGATATGGCAACGCTCAGGTCGCTGAAATAATTTAAAAGTAATTTCCTTAGCAGGAACATCCCCAATAGCGCATAAAATATAGCGGCAATAGCAATGGCATATTGGTATGGCGGTGAAAAGCCGTCCGGTGGATATTCACTGTGCAGGGCGATGAAGTGTGCTACAAAAAAGAAGGGCGCTTCCATTATAGCAACACCAAGCAGGTATTTGCCTACATAGTTACCATTGGGGCATTTCCCTGCCTGGTATAAGCCACCGCTTCCTATTACTTTATACTTTGCATCTATTTGCGGCAGCCATTCCAGTTGTGTTATATCGTGGTAAATAAACATGCCCGGCAGGAACATATAATAGCCCAGGCAATCCCAATCAGTTACTTTCAGTTGCTTTGAAGAACCAAGCGTCATGTGCGTGCCCCTGTATTGCAAAATGACAATACAAACTATAAAACAAGCTATCAGAGATACCGGTTTTTTCATTATTTCATTGCAATATAATGTTTAGAAAGTTCTATTACCTAATGAAGTAATTGAATATCAGACCGAAAATTATTTTTCTGATATTTTTTTCCATTGCCAGCTCCTAATTAAGGTATTTATATTGCCAGCAACATAAATATAATAATGATGCTTTTGATAGAAATAAAAGCTTATAAAATGAAGCAGCAGTTTAATCAGCCAACACAATAAACCAAGTCATCAATGCCAGTCCTCGCGCCACTTCATCAAAATATAGTCTTCCAATAAGGGTATCTCTTTACCAGGGTTTTCATTATTATACGCTTCATGCTGATAAAGGGGAGCTGCGGAAGGGGGCAGGAGCCGTCGTTCACGAATATCATTAAGGCTACAGTATTGCATTACGGGGTTCCAAACATGCCTCCAGAAAGCCTCAGTTATACCCCTAGTCAAATAAATGTTCCTGATTGATGGATGCTTTCTGAGTAAGCCGGGAATATCAACAAAAACGAAATCTTCGAAATTATAAACTATGGCTTTGTCATCGCCTCCTGCAAGAATTTTAATATGCTCAGGATTAGCAGGATCTGCATCGTCAATTGATCTTATGAGGCCAGTAATGGCAATTTGTTTTTTGTGACAAAACTGTTTCCACCCGGCAGGGCCGGCATCCATTAAACCTGGCTCAGCGTATATCCTTGGTAAAATATCCCAGAAATTATTGACCCTCTTAGGATCGGCGTCATGGGTTTGTCCATAAAACCATTCGACGTTCTGGTTCGCAGGCCAGGCTGGTATAAAAGTCCCAACTATCAAGGTTGAAGGCTCGAAATCAATTCGTTCAAGATTCAAATCACTTATGAATTTATGATCGCAGGGCATTATTGAATAAATTGCAGATTATTTTTTCCAAAGGTATAGCAGATGTTCAAATCCTTTGGTTCTCATTTGGTTTCATAAAAAAAATCAAGCAGATCGCACCGAAACTTGTACTCGAATTTTACTTTCCCCCTGATAAATACATCTATGATGTCGCCCCATTCGACTTGGAGATTTAGGAATGAGGAACTTCTATATTATGATATTTCAGCCAATCTTTAACCCTCGCTATCATTATTTTTACGTAGTTCTCTGACAAATAAAAGTTGGCAATATTATCAAAATTCTTCGCCGCTACGCCTAAATAATGTATCCATATTGCCAGTCCTGCATAGGGTATCAATTCCAACTCATTATCGGGCAGCTGGTTCTTTGATCGATAGCCACTAATAAATGCATCTTTCTTTCGCTCATATTCTTCTTTGTCCGGCTCTATGTAAAAGAGATGCATACAATAATAGCCAATATCTAAAATGAGCCAGCCATTACCACAGTTATCAAAATCGAAAAGCGTAATAATGCCATTGTCCCGGATACTCATATTGTCGTACCAAATATCGAGGTGCACAATTCCTTTGGTCGGGTGTTGTTTGCCAAATGCATCAGGCAATATAGCTTCCAAGGCTTTTATAAACCGCATTTCTTCCATTTCTTCGGAGAAATACCTGGCCAGGTGCCGGTATGCCCAGTTAATCAGAATATCAACAGAATAGTTCACTCGCTCAATAGACTTATTGCCTGTAAAGTGGTGGAAACTGCCTACTTCCACCCCTATATTAAAATTAAGCGCTGTTGTGAGCTGCCGTATTTTTTTGCCCTCAGCAAATGAAAAAAATACTACATAACGGTTGCCCTCAGGTGCATTTATTTCCTGTATATATTCCTTTTTGGCATTGGCGACAGGAAAGGATATGCTGACAATATTTTTCACCTCGCAAAGTAACTTTACTTCTTCTGCCACATCATGGATGCTTCTGTGGTTGGGGTTGTAGACACGCAGTATATAATCCGCACTATCAGTGCTTATCCTGTATGTGTGATTGATATTGGTTTTGAGCAGTTGACACTCAACATTTTTAAAACCATATTGCGCTGATACCCAAACAGCTAAATAATTTGGTGACAGTGTGGAATTAATAACGGGGAAAACTTCATTATTCATAGGGACAATAGTAATAAAAATCATTTTAGGGTACACAGCATTGCAACAAAGCAAAAACATTGAAAAGTGCCACCTTTTTAAGACTAAAAATGCGAAAGTCGCTCCGGGAGCGACTTTCGTTTTGTTGGGTGTGGGAGCACACGGGATACTAAAAACCACATATGATTGCACACGAATGAACCTGAATCAATCCCTTCAAGAGTTTTACAAAAATTACGATGTCCGTTCATGTTTGTATGTATTGATAGTTGTTCGTGAAAAGTGCCGATTATCTGCCGATTCTGTGTTTTTCAATATTATTGCATGTTTACTTTTCGTATGATTATATCGACAATTATTTTTTTAAACCCAACATTTCAATTAAATAATTTACAAATTTGTCCAGCTCCAGCCCTGTTTTTACTACCGCTTGAGGTACTATAGCTCTATATTCATCGGTTAGTTTCACCTCATCCTCATTTATCTCAGCAGAAATGGCATTAGAAATTAAGGGTTCTATTCTTTGACCAATATTTGTAACAAACTTGATGCGGGAAAGTATTTGAGTAATATCATTTACCAAATGTCGATTGCCATCAGCCGGGTTGTAATCACTCATTTCAACACAACAGAGCGAATATTTTTCTTTGTTTTTTGCAGCTTTTTTAATTTGATTGTTGCTCATTGTTATTGAGTTTCTATTATCCCATCTGGATTTCACCTCAATAAAATATACAATCTTATCGCCTAATTTAACAACCATGTCTTGCCCTCCCTGTTTTTCATATACCTCAACACTAAATTCTTCGATTTGTGTTTTGATTCTTTCACGAACTAAGTTTTCAATGTGAACACCAATTTTCTTTTTAAAATCAAAATCGGC
>CAIYVS010000221.1 GCA_903929655.1 uncultured Bacteroidota bacterium
GCTAACGCACAGGCAACTTCTTCTGCTAACCAGAACGTGGCGCTTAACCTGTCAAATGCTATCGCAATCACTTTCGTTTCTACAGGAACAGCTACAGGATCTGCAGTGTCTATTCCTTTTTCTACTGTAGCTGATTACACTAATGGTGTTACTTCATCTGCTCAGCAATTGAAAATACAGTCGAACAAGGCATTTAACCTGACAGTTAATGCTAATGCTGCAAACTTCACTTATTCAGGATCTACTACTCCTTCACCTACTATGCCGGTAAGTGGTGTACTTGCAGCACAAGTTACTGCAAACGGTACGGGTGGAACAGTTGCATCAGCTTTCAACAGCGCTTATGGCAATCTTACCAGCACTGCACAGAGCCTAATATCAGCTTGCTCTAACGGTGGCAACCAGACTTTCTCAGTACAATATCAGGCTACTCCTGGTTTCGCATATCCTGCAGGTACTTATACTACCAACGTAATTTATACTGCTACTCAGCCTTAATATAAAATATTTAAACAAAATATGTTAAGAGTTCCGCATCTGCGGGACTCTTTTTTGTTTCCCGCAAGGCCTGGCAAGGAAAATACATTCTGCTGGCAGACACATACGAAACTACTGATTGCAAAAAAAAGATGATAAGTAATAAATACAGAAAATCGCACATTTCTCGCTGTATTCCTATTGCTAATGATTTGCTATTTGCTTACAAAGGCAATGTTAAGTGGCCCGAAAAACTTCCCCTCTCTTAATATATTTCCAATCTTTGTACAGAGAAAAATAGGTACTGATTAAGAGAAAAATAAAATCGTATAAAGAGAACAAAAGGTACTAAAAAGAGAAATAAAATTGCAAGAAGAAAAGAGTTCTGATTACGAGAAAAAAACAGAGTTCTGAACAAGAGAAAAAATGATAAAGGTAAAAGGGTTCCAGGCATGAGAAAAAATGGAATTCTTGATTAAAGAGAAAAAATAAAGGAAAACAAAGAGATGAAAAAGAAAATACTTTTATTAGCAATGATGTGCTTCGTCATGCTGTCTGCAAAAGCCCAAAGCAGTTTAGCAAGTAGTCATAGTTCCGGCAATGCCTTTTACGGATTCAATAATAGCAATGGCGCATCAGCATCTGCCCGTCAGAATATAGGAATGACACTTTCAAACGTCATCGCTTTAAGCTTTATTTCTACCGGATCTGCAAATGGCAACGTAATAGATATTCCACTCAGCTCAGTATCAGATTATACAAACGGCGTAACATCACCTGTTCAACAATTAAAAATCCAATCCAATAAAGAATATAATATTACTGTAAATACCAATTCACCCAAGTTTACCTATGTAGGGGATGTAACTCCCGCACCTAATGTTGCAGTAGGTGAAGTGCTGGCTCTAAAAGTAATAGGAAATAAAACAGGGGGGGCTGTAGCTTCCGAATTTAATAATATTTCCGGCGCATTAAGCAGTACATCCCAAAACCTTGTAACTAATGGTGCAACAGGCGGTTACCAGACTTTTTCCGTACAATATAAAACTACTCCCGGCATTGTTTTCCCTTCAGGTATCTATTCTGTAGCGGTAGTATACACAGCCTCTCAGAAATAATTTTAATATATTTTTTTATCGTAAGTAAAATGCCATCTCCTTAGGGTGGCGTTTTTGCTTTATTTAATAGATTATTGATAATCAATGTCTTATTAAATATATTTTAAGCAAAAACCTCACTTCCTGGTTTAATTAAGTGCTTAAGAATGGCTCAATTAGACTTATTTTTTATTCCGAATATTTGCATATCTCCGGGATTTTGTCTAAACTTGTATTAACAACTCATTAACTGGGTTGCCATAAAGGAGAAAGACATGAAAAAAATTATCACACTAATCATTGCGATAGCTGGGTTTTCGGCTGTTAGCATGGCACAAGGCGCAAGCGCCAGTGCAAGCCAAACTGTGGTTTTAACTTTGTCTAACGTAATGTCAATTACGTTCGTTGCTACAAGCACTAATACCGGTAACGTTGTAAATCTTCCTTTTTCTACACTCTCTCAATATGCAAATGGCATAGCGTCACAGCCGCAGCAATTAAGAATACAATCAAATAAGGCATATAATATTAGCGTTGCAACCAACGCCTCCACTTTTGCATATTCAGGATCAGCTACACCTGCACCTGCAATGCCTGTTAATGGTGTTTTAGCATTACAGGTTTCACAAAATGGTACTGGTGGTAATATTTCTTCAGAGTTTAATGGCACCTACGCAAGTTTATCAAACACACCGCATAGCCTGGTATCAGCTGGAGGATATGGAAATAATAATACACTTTCTATACAATATGAAGCTAATCCCGGTATCAATTATCCTTCAGGTGTTTATGCTGCCAATGTAGTATATACAGCAAGCCAGCCATAAAAAATATTTGTTTTTGTTTGTCAGGGCATTTTTCTAAATGCCTTTTTTTTATTCTATTCAGTCAGGGTAGATTCTAAAATCGCCTGTTCTGAAATTAATACCTGCTTCATAAGTTTTCTTTATAATTACATGGAATATTAGTTTGAACTTGAAAATGGTTTTTAACGAGATTTGTATAGTAACCAATACTACATATTTTATGACTGATAAAAAGAAAAACAGAAGGCTTACCACCGCCTCTGGCAAGCCATATACAGAACATGAAAATAGTATGACTATAGGAGCGTGAGGCCCCATATTGCTCCAGGATTATATCCTGCATGAGAAAATGGCCCATTTCAACAGGGAGCGAATACCCGAAAGAGTTGTGCATGCTAAAGGCACTGGTGCTTTTGGTACATTTACTGTTACACACGATATCAGCAAATATACCCGTGCAAAACTGTTTAATAAAATAGGCAAGGAAACCAAAATGTTTTTGTGTTTTTCTACTGTGGGAGGTGAGAAAGGAAGCGCAGATACAGAGCGCGACCCACGCGGCTTTGCAATGAAATTTTATACAGAAGATGGTAATTGGGACCTGGTTGGCAATAACACACCAGTGTTCTTCATCAAAGACCCGAAGAAATTCAGCGATTTCATTCATACCCAAAAAAAGAGATCCGAGAACCAATTGTAAAAGCCCTACAATGATGTGGGATTTCTGGAGTTTAAATCCGGAGTCATTGCACCAGGTAATGATATTAATGAGCGATCGCGGCACACCACATGGTCATCGTCACATGAATGGATATGGCAGCCATACTTTCAGTATGATCAATGCTAAAAATGAAAAAGTATGGGTCAAATTTTATTTTAAAACCATGCAGGGCATCAAAAACTTTACCAATGACGAAGCTGCTGAAATGAAAGCGAAAGATGCAGATTTTGCACAACGTGACCTTGTAGAGGCCATCGATAGAAAAGATTTTCCAAAATGGGCGGTTAAAATACAAGTGATGACAGATGAGCAGGCACACAATTCCACCTTCAATCCCTTTGATCTTACCAAGATATGGCCCCATGGCGATTTCCCATTGATTGATGTTGGAATTATGGAGTTGAATCAAATACCTAAAAACTATTTTGCCGATGTAGAGCAGTCTGCTTTTGCGCCCGCACATGTGGTAGACGGCATCAGTTATTCTCCCGACAAAATGTTGCAGGGCAGGTTACTCTCATATCCCGATGCACATCGTTACAGGCTGGGTGTAAACTACGAGCAGATACCCGTAAATAGATGTCCCTACATGGTGGCAAATTATGAGCGTGACGGGCACATGAATATTAGCGGGAACGGAGAAGACAATCCTAACTACTATCCTAACAGCTTTGATGATATTTATGTGGACACCAATTATAAAGAACAACCCATGGTGCTGGATAGTAATATCGCAGACTGGTTTGACAGGAATGGTGAAGGCGATAATGATCATTACACACAACCAGGATTGCTCTTTAATAAAGCCATGAACGATTATGACAGGCATAACCTGGTATCAAATGTAGTTGGTGCAATGAGCGGCATCAGCGGAGAAAAAAAGATATTATTATTAACAGGCAACTATGTCATTTTTTCCGTGCCGATGTAAAATTAGGCACAGCCATAGCAAAAGGTTTAGGCGTAAATATGGAGGCTATTATAGCCGAAATGAAACACGAACCTGCAGCTATATAAGGATTTATTAAGATGAAAGGAGTATAACAAGGGACATTGTTATACTCCTTTTTTATTAATTTCGCGAAACCAAATGATTTCAATAGGCCTTGGCAGATACAGATCATTATACAAATTATGAAAGATGAAAAACCTGGTGAACAAAGTATCTGGAATGGTATCCGATGCTAAAGATGCGGTGATGGAAAGCATGGAGAATGGTATGAAATTGTCTGAGCTTACTGATATGTTTTCTAAGGCCGGTGATGCTGCAAAAGAAAAATCAGAGAAATATACCAGCGACCTTATTGCACTTTCACCTATTATAGAACAGATAGGTTTTAAGACAAAATCCATAAACCTGGGTATAGGCCTGAATCCTACCGTCTCATTTAATTTCGAAAAATTTAAAGAAACGGACCCGGAAACAAGGCAAAAAGTATTGGACGAACATAAGGACAAAGTACTTTTAGGAATGATGGTTAAAGCTTTGATAAGTGCAGATGATTATCAAAGTAAAATAAAGCTCGGATCGTTCAAATTCAATACCATCACCATAACGGTGGGCCTGGCGCCAAGCATCAGTATACAACTATTGCCTAAATAATCCTTTTATTAAACATTAATTAATTAGTCAAAAAATAGGAACATGAAGAAAGGAATAATTGCATTATTAATAATCACAATTTTCAGTTTTGCATCTGCTGATGTTTATGCAGCTCATCATAGCCACCATGCTCACCATGTCCACCATACTCATTATGCACATCATGCACGCCATAGTCATCATTCGCATCATACATATGCGCATCACGCATCACCACGTACACAAACACCTAGTATTAGTTTGCCGCAATCTGAATTACCCAATTCAAATTAGTAGATACTCAATATAATATGAAATGTCCCTTTTTACCTTAGTGAAGGAGGGCATTATTTTTTACGTTGGCCCTTTCTTATTAAAGCATCATTATAGTGTTCCTTTTCCTCCGACGATACCGGTCTTATTTGGGGAATAAGCGTTGGTTTGGCATTATCATCAAGTGCTACAAAAGTAAAGTATGCCTCGTTGATCATATAGGTTTCCATGCTGATCACCTTACGGGCCCAGGCACGTACAAATATTTCCATAGATGTGTCGAAAGCCCGTGTTATTTTAGCTTTTATCGTTATAATATCCCCGATCTTGGCTGGGTTTTTAAATAGTACTTTGTCCAGGGAAACCGTTACGGCTATTTTCTCTGCATGGGTCTGTGCACAAATTGCAGAAGCTGTGTCCATCCATTGTATCAATCTTCCGCCTTGCAACATTCCCATAGGATTTGCGTCATTGGGATAAACAACCTCGGTCATCAGTGTCTCAGAATCCGAAGGAGTTTTGGTTTTTATTTTTTTTGGCATCGTCATAGATTTCCCTGTTTGAACATTGCAAAAATCAATATTTCTGCTCATTCAGCAGATGATCCGTATCATCCCTAAGATGTATTAATAAGAAGGCCTCAAGCACAGAAGCTTAAGGCCTTGTTGCATTATATGTCTTGCCTGTATTATTTTATTAGCTTATTTGTGTCTGATTCGGTATGGGTTTCATTACTTTTTTTATACTTTTTATTGATGGGTACGAAAGCACCAACATAAAAATTAACACCATATGCCGAATTACTAAAGAATGCCGATACGTCGTCTGTCCCCAAAATAAATCCTCCAAACCTCATACCAAAACCCGCTTTAAAACCACTAGTAAGAGAGCTGTAAGTAATTGGTACGCCAACGCTCATAAATTTAGTATCGAAGCGGGGAGTAAGGGTAAATTGATTATAGTAAGAATTACCAAAATTCTGTCGATTAGCAAGATTAGCAATATAGGTGCCATTTACATAAAAATGCTGCCAGATATAGTAATCTACGCCAATGATCAGCGCAGTTGGAAGATATACCTTGGTAGAGCCCCTTGCCGTGTCCAGGTGAAAACCACGGCTTCCTGCGTAGTCGCTGAAACTATTGAAGTTTGTAAAATTTTTGGCCAGGTCGCCCACACTTAAAGAACCGTTGCCGGTAATGTTGGCGCT
Source organism: uncultured Bacteroidota bacterium (assembly GCA_903929655.1). Taxonomy (GTDB): domain Bacteria; phylum Bacteroidota; class Bacteroidia; order Chitinophagales; family Chitinophagaceae; genus JABDGU01. Next base: position 6,167 of record CAIYVS010000221.1, read on the forward strand.
CATTGTGTTATTGTAATTAATGCTGCCTATGTCTGTTACAGAAACAGAAGCCCGGATTTTATATTTGTTGCTGCTATGATCTACATGCTTGCTTACAGGGTCTACATAGTCATCATAATCAGGACGGTACTCATAAACCAGGCCAATGTCTGCCCCAAAACCATTTCCGCCTTTTTTACCAAAAAACTGGCTGAAGGCATCTGAAACACCACCCCCTAGTTCACTTAAACTGTCAATAATGCTGCTGGAATATTCCAGGTCTGTATTGTTGGCCCTCAGAGAATCGGCAGCTGAGTAAAAGTGTGCATCAAGGTTTTTGCCTTTTAAGCTTACATAACCGATGCCGCCAAGCAATTTAAGGTTGAGTCCTACCTTAAGCATATGCTCCTCCTTCTCGTATAAAACACGGCCATAGCACAAGTTAATTTCACTCCAGGCATGAAGTGTCCAGTTGAAATTAGCAGAAGTAAAATCAAAATCATTCCCGCTATTATAATTGGGGTCTGTAATAGTGCGGAACAAGCGTTGGTCAAAATTATTGAATTGATTGATCCCTCTTACTCGTAAAGTTAGCGCAATACTGTTTTTATGGTCAATCGATACCATTATGCCTGGCAGGTTCAGAGCCGCATAGGGCAGCATTAGACTAAACTGCTGTTTATTGCCGTAATTAAAAGTTTCATTTAACTTTGAATTACCCCCGATGCTCGAAAATGCACCGCTTAAATTGATACCTGCTAGGTTATTATCAACACCAAAGTTGATCGACATGAGGTCTATTGCGAATTTGGTACGGCTATCCGCAATATTTGCCGGATTCAGGTACATTCCATACGTACCGCTCCAGTTACTTGTTGCAATTCCAAGATAGCGCTGTGCATGAACGCTCAATGCAGAGACAACAAATAGAATGATTACTAGTATACGTTTTTTCATAAGCAGTTTTTCTCTCTTGATTTTCGGTTTAAAAATACAAAAAGCTATGATTTATTTTTTGCTATAATTTATTTATAGCTTATGTCTTTTGTGTAAAATATTATCTCAGGCAAAAATATTGCAATGATATTTACCGTGAAAGCGTCTTTTAACCCTTTATTTTTCAGTGAAATTACCCCTTGGGATCCAATGCCTTCTTTATTCTTTCCGATACATCCTGCAGATGATATTTACTCATTTTATCAGGATTGGCAGCAATTGCAGCATTGATCTCTCCTTTCAGCGCCACCAGTTGTGCCCTTACCACCGATACAGCATCAATGTTTTTAGCATTGATATTTGAAGCCCCGCCAAAGGAAAATACAACGTTTCCTGGCGTTGGGGGAGGATTCAGGATATTTATTAAGGCATCAACATACGCTTTCTGCAAATTGCGGCGGTAGCCATCAATCGGTTTATGTGTGCTCAATTCGCTCCATATGCCTTTTTTTACATCATCCATCATTTGCTCCAGCTGGTAAGTATTCTTTGCACCATACCTGTTCTCGCAAGTGCTCAACCTGTTAAGTCGTGCTGAGGACAAGAGGCTATTCAGCGTATTTGTTTGCACAATGCCTACCAGTTCTGCAGATACCGGGTTGCTTATCTTGTTCAGGATTTTTTCATCCAGCAACCACTTGGGTGTTTCAAACAATTGTTTATTCAGAAAGCTTACCGCTTCCTGCTGTATGGCTTTTGGTGTAGGCTCATATACATCTCCGCCCTGTTCCACGCTTTTGGGTGTTTCATATACACCACCTACATTTTTTACAACATGCCCCATATAGCGGCTGAATTGTCCCACCAATGCGCCATACATTTCTTCCAGGTTATCATATTTATCAGCATCTTCTTTTGTCCATTCATTCAGGTGTATTATGATGCGTTTTAAATTACGTATCCCATATTCGCTTGCCTTCATATTGTTATCGCCAAGGTCTTCCGTTTGCGAGCGCGGATCGAAAGGATTGGATTCTGTACCAAACCAAAGACGCGGATTTGCCGCAAGACTATCTATCACCCATTTGTTTACGATCTTCCGGTCTTCTTTAGGGTCCTTCGCAAAACTTGCTTTATATATCCCCATTGTATAGCCCACATATCATACTCGCCTATGCGCGGAAAAAGCCCTTTTTCGCCTATATGGTCTTCAGGTTGCGCCACATAATTAAAGCGTGCATAATCCATGATGGACGCAGTATGTCCATGTGCTTCAACCCAGGCCTTATCCCGCAGTTTTTCTACAGGCGTTCGGCTGCTGCTGCCCATATTATGACGAAGGCCAAGCGTATGTCCTACCTCATGAGACGAAACAAAACGTACCAGTTGCCCCATCAGTTCATCATCAAACTCCATCTTTCTTGCCTTGGGGTCCACGGCTGCGGCCTGTATCATATACCAGTCATGCACCAGTTTCATAACATTGTGGTACCAGCCTATATGGCTTTCAATGATTTCACCGCTACGGGGATCATGCACATTAGGCCCGTATGCATTGGCAATATCAGAGGGTAAATAACGCAATACAGAATACCGGGCATCCTCAAGGCTCAGGGATGAATCTTTTTCATCCCATTCCTTTGCCATGATAGCATTTTTATACCCGGCTCTTTCAAACGCCTTTTGCCAGTCATTAACACCTTGTATAAGGTAAGGGCGCCATTTTTTGGGCGTCGCAGGATCTATATAATATACAATAGGCTTCTTAGGCTCTACCAGTTCACCGCGTTTCCATTTTGCTATATCTGCATCTTTGGGTTCCAGTCTCCATCTCACTATAAATGTTTCCTCATCTACTTTTTGCTGATCGTCAGTATAAACAGAGTACTCATCTGCAAAAAAACCAACGCGGGGATCATAAAGGCGTTTTTGCATCGGTACTTTAGGAAGCAATACAAATGAATTGTTCATTTCAAATGTCACCGCACCAGTTGAATATGCAGCAGGTAATGTTACGGAAGGAAAAGGGACAGGCCCCGAATTAGGCATGAATGATGGAGTGGAAGTATACGTTCTTACAACCCTTACTTCCGTATTGATTGGGAACGAACTGATATGATCTATATAAGTACGGTCATTAATTTGCGAAGAAAGATTGAATCTTTTCTTGGTAAATGCGCCCAGGCTCACTGGTGCATTATCACCTTTAAAGAAATCAGTAACATCTATCACAACCGAATTGGAGTCTTTGCCATAAGCCTTAATTTCAAAGGCCGCAGCAATCGGGTTGAGATTTGAACTGTTTACAGCTTTATAAATATCAGTAGTAGAATCTGCCACACTAATAACGGTAACCACCCTCAGAAATACATTCTTATTAGGCCCTTTCTCCCATTCTACAGTCTGGCGGTTTTCCATTTCACCCGCATATACACCGCCGCCGCCTGCTGTTTTGCTGAAGCGGCTGGTCATCATGATCTCTCTTTTAAATAAGGAGTCAGGTATCTCGAAATACCATTTATCATCCACCTTGTGCACTGTGAACAAGCCCTTTTTGCTGATAGCTTTACCCGTAATGACCTTGTCATAAGGTTTTGGTCCGCTTTTAGAAGCAGCATTACCTGACACTTGAGGTCCGGCCGAATTTGCATTTTTGTGCTTTCTTTTTGCCTCAGATGAAATTGCAATGCAAAAAAGCATCGCTACCAAAACAAGTTTTCTCATATTTGTTGTGTTGTATAAGTTTAAATGTAAATGTTTGTCGGATGGAATGACAATTTACAAAACCTTGCTTATAAACAAAACATTGTTTGGCGCGTGGCAAGCTAGGAAGATAGGGGAGATTATAGCGCAGCGATGTACTACATTCGCACTTTTTAGCTTCAGTACACCACCTCGCAGGATTGCTAAAACATGCCGTAACTATTCTGCACAACCAGGTTCCACAAAATATGAGCCGTACTTGTACCGGTCAGAGTCTTAGTACGCGTATAAATATATCCAAAAAGCAAACCCAAAACAAAAGCTATTAGTACCCTTTGTACACCATAAGGGTAATGTACTAAAGCAAAAAACAGGGAAGATATTATTATCGCTATCCACTTTTTTGAGTAATTCAGAAGAAGGTTGATCAGGTATTTTCTAAACACAACTTCTTCTGCATAAGCCAAGACAATAGTTTGTGGCACATAGTTGATCAGTTTGCTGTTAAAAGGTTTTAATCCGTATTCGATATGGCAATATAATACACATAAGAGAAACACGATCACTACAAGTACCAGGTTGGGCAATAACACGGCAGGCTTTGGAATA
>CAIYVS010000222.1 GCA_903929655.1 uncultured Bacteroidota bacterium
ATATCTAATGGTGTGCTGTCGGCTTTCAATATCGAGGGCAGGTTTTACCTTATCAGGAAAGAAGAGTCCGATTACTGTTTTTATATAAAGGAAGTTGACAACTTAAATTCAGGTATGGCTTCTGCGTTATTTGGCATTGCAGGTTATATTGCAGCAAAGGCTACTGACGCCGATGACGTGTATACTTACAGGTACAAAATAGATTACTATACCGGCAACCCTATATTAACTTCTCTGGTAAAAGCCACCCGAAAAAATGGGAAGAAAATAGAGGTAAAAGAGAAATAATTACAAATTATGCCTCCCTTGGTGTTCCGCCATTGTTGCGTGTGTAGGGCGGACGAGCGAGCTGGCAACACCAACAACCCTAGGATAGGGCAATATTCCCTTACTCCACAACAGGCACCCCATTAGCATCCGTCGTCAGCACCTCAGTCATATGGTCAAGAAAAGGGCGCATCTTTTTAAACACATCATTCACCGCAGGTACAAATCCCGCACTTAAAACTTCTTTATCCTCAAACTCATGTTTTAACAAAAACTGTTTATACCGCAGCAACTCAATAGCCGGATCGTCCTTCGCATAGCCACGTGGGGCAGAGCTCAATTGTGCACCCCTCAGCCCGCCGAAAGTTTTCACCAGCGTTTTGTCACTAAGCAGTTTTTTCCACTCATCATAATTAGCATCAATGTCCTGCCTTATTCTTTTCATATCATTCGTATTCGGCGCCCAGAAACCACCCGCAACAAAAGAATTGCCGGGCGCAATATGAAAATGATAGCCCCCGCGCAATTTTTTTGTAGCCCTTCTTAAAGATCCACTCCAATGCGTATTATAAGGAGTCTTGTCTTTCGAGAACCGCACATCCTTATATATCCTGAAAAGACTTCCCTTGCCCGATTCAGTCTCTATATCATCATGCTTGTTCATTTCTATAAGTAAAGCATCCGCAAAAGCAATAAGATTCCCCTGCGCCTCGGCATACCTGTCCTTATGCTTACCGAACCAGTCGCGGTTATTATTTTTTGAAAGCACATTCAAAAAATCAATAGACCCTTTTTGTATCGTAACAGCAGCCATAATGCGAATATATTGTTTTGGTCCCCCTGCAAAAATAGAAAAGCCCCGCAATCGCAGGGCATTCTCTTTTGTATCCGTACAGAAAATTTGCCTTATTCTAAATCATTTATTGGTTCTGTTCGCCTGGGCCTGAAGGATACATTCTTTGCATCATTAAACGTTCATCATGTTTTTGTTTAGATACCCTCTTCCCCCTGAAAAACAAATACAGGTTGAAAAACAGCATAATGCCCAGGTAAATACTAAAGCCGCCCACCTTAAAACTCAAAGCCTCAATGGTATCCTGCGCTCCGGAAAGAGCATAATTTATTTTAAGTACAAAAAGAGCAAAGCCAATATTCAGCAGATAAAACCCGATCCTGAACAGGGAATTCGTGGCAATGGCAATTTCCTCGCGCCCGAAGAAAATATCGCGCATAAAAACTAATCCGTTTTTAAAAAGAGTGCGTGCTACATACCATGTCAGCGCCAGGGCTATTGGCAGATAAATCAGATAAGCGGTTACGATGAAGTGATTGTTCATAATTGAAAGTTTTTATTTTGTGAATAATGATGTTTGCTTTTTAGATAAGTAATAAACTAAAGCCATATTGAAATAATGAGTAATTGCCAGGATCAGTGTAAGTAAACCAATATTGCTGCCCAGGCTCGATATCAGCATCTCCACGTCGGCAACCTTTTCCCAATAGCGCAATTTCATAAACGCATACCCTATATTGAAAAGATAGTAGGCCAGTAAAAGGATCTGGTTCAGTTGGTCCGTTTGCAACTCATGACCCTTAAAAAGTGCAAGAATAAAAACACGCCCGTTCCTGTAAAACAATCTGCCCACATATACAATAATAAAGATCATTACGACCAGGTAAATAATATATGCAAGCACATTGTAGTTCATATAAACATCTTGATCAGTTTCAGCAATAATTCTCCCTTGGGCGAAAGAAAAAGCTTGTCGGCCAATTGGCTTACCTGGTTTGTAAACTGGCTCAGCTCTTTTATTTGTTTTGTAAACTCCTGCTCTTCCTCCGATTTGCCTATTTCTTTACTCGCAGCTATTTCCTGCAACAGGTCCAGTACAGGGTTCAATTCTCTTTGCTTGCGTATCGTACCTATTTTATGCGACCATTTCCACACATCCTTTTCAGCAACAAAATATTCTTTACGGTCTCCCGCAATAGTTTTCTTGTAAATGATACCCCAGTCCAAAAGTTCCCTTAGGCTCATATTGGCATTTCCCCTCGATATCGTCAGTTCCTTCATAATATCATCAGTAGACAGCGGGTTCGGGGAAATAAGCAAAAGTGCCTGTATCTGGGCTATTGTCTTGTTTACCCCCCACTGGCTCCCCAGTATCCCCCATGTTTCTATAAACTTCTCTTTAGCATCAGGATATTTCATAACACAAAGATAAAATGAATTTATTGAATTTTCAAAAAATACTGAAAATATATTTTAAAATGAATTTAGATTGTTTGTGGAAACTGCTATAAATAAAGCATTGGTCAATAAACGTCTAAAGTATTATTTTTATGCCGCTCATTATTTCAACAACTAACCAACATCAAGTAACTATAAATGAAATTTGTCCTAACCCTTATTTGCATGCTATTTTACTGTTTGTCTGCAACATATGCACGTGAGCCTGAGCTTAAACTCTCCTATCCCTGCATGTCCCTTTCCATGCCCTTTACAAAAGTCCGCGTCATTGATTGTCGTGATTATCACTACATCGGCTACGTGCAAAAAGGAGTAGGCAATATTGCAACGGATGTCAGATTTGAAGGAAAACTCAAGGACACCATAAAAAGGTTTTTCCTGGCTGCAGACACTTCTGGTATGCCCAAACAAGAACTGGTCGTTTTCCTTTACGACTTCTTTCTCACAGAGAGAACGGTTGGTAGCGGCGAAATAGGAGAATTCAAAATTTGCACCCGCTTCTTTTACAACTCTGGCAACGGGCTCTTCACAGAGTTAAAACCTGTTGACACCACTTACTCGTTCAGGGCACCCAATGTTACAAAAATATTGCTGCGCTCAGTAAGTGGTCATCTATGCGAAATAGCAGACCTTGCATCAACCTTGCAGAAAATAGACTCAAACACAGCCTATACAAAAACGCAGTTGAATGATTTAGATAGCTTGGAAAAATTGAAAATACCGGTCTACAATACGGATAAAATAAATAAAGGCATCTATTACAACTTCGATCAGTTCAAAGCAAATACACCCGAAAAAGCAGAGATATCCATAGATTCTATAGGGCCATTTCAATATAAGGCATATAAACAGCACGGAGATAAAGAAAAGAAATTTAAGGCTGATAAATCCATCTATGCCATATCAGACGGAAACATTACGCTCTTCAATTTTCAAAATGGTTTATATCGCTTGCTAAAAGAAGATGATGACTTCTTCTTCCAGGCTCAAATATATCATTTTGACGAAAATGTAGAAGCTGCGGGAATCTTATTTGGTGTTGTCGGGGCATTGATTGCAACTGCTGCAAGTGATCATACACAGCAATATAGCCTATATACATATGAGCTCAGTTATTTAAATGGGAGGCCTCTTATTTTTTCCAGGGGGCAAATGCCTTAAGCGAAAATTATTTTATTGCTTATCGGTACTAGTGTTAAGTTAATTATAAAATGACGTATTTCTTTGTACCTTTGCAAGAAACTATGGTACTTTATACGGTCAAATTAACTAAGGCAGAGGTAGACG
>CAIYVS010000223.1 GCA_903929655.1 uncultured Bacteroidota bacterium
TCCCGGAGGCAGCAATGACGACAGGGTTTTTATTGTTTTGCAGGATATGGTGGGCAAAGTTGTTTTAACAGAATCGGCTGAGGTGCATAATGGCACATTTAATAAACAAATGTCTATATCAAATAATATTGCAGATGGTGTTTATTTTTTAAGGTTAAAGACAAATATGGGCTACCAAACTACCCGAATAGAAATAAACAAATAATATATTTATTACCAGGTTTTATGAAAAGAGTTGTATTTGAGAAAAATGCAACTCTTTTTCTTAAATCAATGTGCTTTTTTTTACGTTTAATATTGTTAGCTTCTTAGTTTTTAGGGGTCTGGAAATATTATTTTTCCTCTTGAAGTGCATTGGGGGGACACTTATATATTTTTTTTTACCAATCTTTAATATTATGTTATTTAATATTCGGTATAATTTGCAATAATTCGAAGTTTTTATGTTATAATTGTCATAATTTTAGACGGGTGCTTTATATCTTTTGGGGTATAAGGGGCAATTATGTTTCGTGCACAGAATAAAACGTTAAGCTATTAATTAACAGTATTATGATGAGATTTTTTTACGCCATTAAGCAATTAGCAAATTCAATCCTTTTCCCGTCAATCAATGCTTTATTGAAACAACTTAATGTATCTCAACAGGATACGCCAAATGATTTTATGAAAAAAATATACGTGTTTGAGTCAGCGAGTGAGGCAAAGCTTATGCCGAACCATGCAACAATACCAGGTGTATCCATGAAAAAGATGGCGCCATTAGGAATGAAATTCCTATCCCTGCTGTTTATTTTATTTGTTTTTGCTCAAAATATCTATGCATGCACGTCTACTATCAGCATCAGTATTAATACGAGTACTACAATATGTGCTGGTACCTCAGTTACTTTTACTGCCAATATCACGGGTGGGGGAGCAACTCCTATTTATCAATGGTATAAGAATAATAACCCGGTAGGCTCTAATCAGAATACTTATACGGATAATGCGCTGAATAATAGTGATTTTGTGAGTTGTTCGCTTACAGATGGTTCCAGTTGTACTTCAGGTAGTAATTCAATTACATTCATAGTTAATCCTGTTCCTACAGTTAATCCGGTAGTAAGCCAGGCGATATGCCACGGCGGTGCAACAACGACCATAAATTTCAGCGGTTCAACCGGTGGCGCCGTTTATAACTGGGCAAACAATAATACCGGTATTGGCCTTGCTGCCAGCGGAACAGGAAGTATATCAGCTTTTAGTACAACTAATGGTACCAGTGCTCCGGTTGTTTCTACCATTACTGTTACACCAACTTATACAAATGCCGGTGTTACCTGTACAGGTAGTTCTACAAGTTTCACAATAACTGATAATCCTATACCAACTATTAATTCTATAAGCAACCAGGCAGTATGTCACGGGGGATCATCAACTACTGTTACTCCCGGCGGGTCGGCAGTAAGCGGCACTGTTTACAGCTGGACAAATGATAATACAGGCATAGGCTTAGCGGCAAGCGGAACAGGTGCGATCAACGCATTTGCAACTGTGAATGCAGGTACCACACCTGTAGTTGCAAATATTACTTATACACCAAGTGCCAATGGTTGCGCAGGTACACCTGCAATTTTTTCAATAACCGATAATCCGGTTCCGGTTATCAACGCAGTATCCAATCAAACAGTATGTAATAATACCAGTACTACTGCAGTTACGTTCTCCAGCAATGTTGCCGGTACTACCTATGCATGGACCAATAATACTCCGTCTATCGGGCTGGCTGCAAGTGGCAGTGGCAATATAGGCATTTTCACTGCTACCAATGCGGGCAACAGTCCTGTTACAGCTACTTTGACAATTACCCCATCGGCTAACAGTTGCCCAGGCACAAGTACAACTTTTTCTTATACAGTCAACCCTACAATTGCTGTAAGTGTAAATATGGGATTAAATACCGGTACTACTATTTGTGCAGGTACCAATGTTATTTTTACTGCAACTCCAACTAACGGAGGCGGTTCTCCAACTTATCAATGGTTTAAAAATGCCAGTCCGATAGGTGGTGCAACAAACAATACTTATTCTGATAATGTGCTTGTTACAAGTGATGTGGTAAATGTTCAGATGACAAGTAGTGCAACATGTCCTTCACAGACGGTTGCCAGCAGTAATTCTGCTACATTTATTGTTAATCCTTTGCCAACAATTGTATTGGGCACCAGTCCGAGTGTATGTTCAGGTGTAACCAGCGCGTCATTACCATATAGCAGCACAACGCAATCACCAACAACATATAGTATTGTATATAGCGGTGCCGCTCATACGGCGGGATTTACAGACGTATCGAATGTGTCACTTCCCGCCAACTCAATTACATTAACTGTGCCCGGCGCTGCTGCTGCTGCAACTTATACGGGCACTGTAACAGTTACGAATGCAAACGGGTGTACAAGCAGTACAGGAGCTTCGTTTTCGGTTACAATTATTCCATCCCCGACAGTAACACCATCTCCAACTTCACAAAATGTATGTAATGGAACCAGTACAACTGCAGTAACTTTTTCGGGTACTATAGGCGGTACTACATTTGCATGGACAAATAATACTACTTCAGTAGGCCTTGCTGCCAGTGGTAGTGGTGACATAGCTTCATTCACTGCAACAAATGCCACTGCTTCGCCTGTAACTGCTACTGTTACAGTTACACCAACAGCAAATGGTTGCTCAGGTACAGCTCAGACTGCAACAATAACAGTTAATCCAACACCTGCTGTTACTCCTGCTCCAACTTCACAATCAGCATGTAATGGTGCAAGCACTACTGCAATTACTTTCAGCAGTACTACCGCAGGCGCTACGTTTGCATGGACAAA
>CAIYVS010000224.1 GCA_903929655.1 uncultured Bacteroidota bacterium
ATATCTGTGCATCAATACGCCTTACAATATCTGCAAAGTCCTCTTCCTTTTCCGGGAAATTAGTAGTATCTACATTCACAATTAACAAAGGGCCTTCTTTATATTTATCTATCCATTTGTTATAAAACTCATTCAGACGTTTCAGGTAATCCAGTCGTATATTTTCTTCATATTCACGCCCGCGTTTTTGTATCTGGTCCACCAATTGGGGAATAGAAGCTTTAAGATAAATAAGTAAATCTGGCGGCTTAATGAGTGTTTTCAGATTATTAAAGAAAGATGAATAATTTTCAAAATCACGCTTGGTCATCAAACCCATTTCATACAGGTTTGGGGCAAAAATATAAGCATCTTCAAAAATGGTTCTGTCCTGTATCACAGTTTCCTTCCCGCTTCTGATGTCTATTAAATGCTTTAAACGATTGTTTAAAAAATATATCTGCAGATTAAACGACCAACGGGGCATATCCTCATAAAAATCCACCAGGTATGGGTTATGCTCAATATCCTCAAAATGTGGCGTCCATTTATAATGCTTGGCAAGCATACCTGTAAGTGTAGTCTTCCCGGAGCCTATGTTGCCAGCTATGGCTATATGTTTCGGCATTACTTTCTGCGGCATAATTCAATCAGCAAATGAAATTTCGAAGGCATCCATTTCCTATGCACAATATAGTGAAGGTTTTTGTATAAAATGGCGGAAATAATCAGGGAATATTCTGTGTAAATTTCCCCTTTCATAAATCAATAAATATCAATAGTAATTGATCCCAATCAGTTTCCTGGCTTCAGTAATAGTCTTCATGGCGCTTTCCCTTGCCTTTTCGGCACCATTTCTAAGTATTTTCTTTAAGCCTTCCTCATTTGCCAGCAAGTACTCAATTTGTTCACGCTTAGGCCTTATAAATGATACCATATCTTCTGCTATTTGCTTTTTCATATCACCATAGCGAATGGTACATTCATTATAAGCCCTCCTGAAGCTTTCAGTTACATCTGACTTCGATACCAGTTCCATCAGGAAAAAAATGTTCTGTATATACTCGGGCATTTCGCTATTGGGTTCTGTAGGGCCGCTGTCGGTTTTGGCCTTCATAACCTTCTTCCTTATCAGTTCATCACTGTCTGCCAGGTAAAGTGTAGCATTCCCATTTTCACTTTTGCTCATCTTGCCTGTACCATCAAGACTTGGCACCTTTACCAAAGTGCTGCCATAATTAAATGCCTGCGGTTCAGGAAAAAGTTCACCATAACGATTATTAAACCTCTGGGCAAAGTTGCGCGTCATTTCTATATGCTGCTCCTGGTCCTTCCCTACCGGCACCTTTACCGCCCTGTGTATCATAATATCGGCAGCCATCAACACAGGGTAGGTCAGTAAACCTGCATTTACATTTTCCGGTTGCTGGCGAACCTTATCTTTAAATGTCGGCACTTTTTCCAATTCCCCCTTATATGCCATCATATTCAGCATCAGGTATAATTCCGGTATCTCAGGTACATCACTCTGTGCATATAAGGCCACTTTTTCCGGGTCCAGCCCGCAAGCCACATTTTCTGCTACTACCCTGTACACATTGGCTTTCAGGTCCTTTGGATCAGGGTGAGTAGTAAGAGAATGGTAGTCAGCCACAAAAAAATAGCAATTATACTCCTCTTGCATCTTCACATAATTCCGTATAGCCCCGAAGTAATTACCGAGGTGCAAATAGCCTGTGGAACGGATGCCGCTAACAACAATTTCTTTACTCATAACACTGGCAAGATACGAAAGGGATGGAAATGAGAAAAATCGCTTACTTGCAACACTCAAAAAATGCCGCAGTAAGCCTGTCAGCCTTTTGCTTTTTTAAGCATACTTTCCAAGCCCGAGATTTGGTTGTCAAAAAAATATTTCCTGACCTGGTAAGGATATTCCTCATAAAAAGAATTGTCTTCATTTATCGTGTATCCCCCTTTAAAATCCTGTATTCCTTCCAATGCAATTTTCAGGGCGTCTTCTTTCATATTCAAACGGGACAGGCAAACTGCTTTATAGTATTTCGCATCAGAGAAATTCTTGTACTGCTTCAGGCTTTTGTCAAAATCCTCAATTGCCTTAACGTAATCGCCTTTTTCATACTGCACAATGCCCATATAAAACAAGTCCATGTAATGCACCCAATTCTCCCCTAATGATTTCTTTTGGTCATTGATGCTTTTGTGTATAAAGTACTCTGCAGAATCAAATTGGTCTAACTGCAAATAACACAGCCCCATATAAAAAAAATAACTATGGTCCATCAGGCCTATATTGCCATTTATTTGACGGGCAGTGTTAAAATCAACGATCGCACTCGTGTAATTCTTCTGGAAGATGCATTTCATAAAGGCCCTGTAATCAACATACTCCTGCTTATTATATTTCACAGCGCTATCCAGGTAAGGCATTCCTATTTCGTACTTTTTTTGTTTACATAATGGCATGGCCTTCTGCTGCCAGAAAAAAGCATTCCAGGGCGTTATTGCCAGGGCACTATCCAGGTAGCGCTGGCGCCTCTGGCTGTGTAAAGGACTATAGTTAGCGCTATCCCAATAGGCTTCTACCCTTAATGAATCATTATGAGATATTACTTGGGCTGCTTTCTGTCCGCTGGCAATTCTGCCAAAGGCAAAGCAAATGCATAGCAGCAGGAGGATGTGCTTCATATTGTTTGAGTTTTAGTGTGTTGCAGGAAATTATTTCAAAAGCAAATCTCCTAATTTGTTATCAAAGGTCAGATCGTGGCTATGGTTATAATTATTACAGTCTGTATGAAACATGCCCGCTACAATATCCCCTTTCTTCTTTCCTGTCATGTAATCAAACAGATCCTGAGCCTTCACGGGTGTGGAATCATTTAATACAATTGTTTCGCCTGTAGATAACCTGGTTATTCTTATTTCTTCAATAGTAAGTATACAATTCGCCAGGGTCTTATCATAAGTTTTATAATGAAGTTGGCCCGATTCGTCAGGTTCAAGTGTGTTGCAGGTAGAAATTTTGGAGTCTTCCCTGTTTTTGCATTTGGCAGACTGTATAATACATATCTCTATTGGGCATGCCGTGCCGTTACACACTACATCCTTCTTTTTATAATAGCTGTAAAGCCCATTCATATTACTTCCCTTTTTCGAATGCAGGTTGCTGTGCAGTGCAAGACTCTTTGAGCTTGTTCCATTTCCATTTTTTGTCTCATGCTTCTCCTTTATTATATCCTTATCCACATGCGATTCGGTGTTCTCAATAATCTCCTTAGCATTAAGTGCAGGATCAGCAGAAACATTATTCCCGAGTGGCGCTGCAACCGTTTTATCCGGCAATGCACTAAGTGACACATCAACCTTAGCTGAGGTTTCCTTATCCTGACGTTGCAAAGCATTATAACTTAACCAACCACCTCCTACGAACAAAACAAATATTGCAGCAATCTTTAACCATGCAAAAGATTTCGACCTGGGCACATGGTATTGCTCTGTACGTTCTTTAAAACGTTCCCATGCTTTACCTTCATTAACATTACTGACTATAGCCAAATTGCTGCTTTCATTCCAGATCAGCCTGAAATTGTCGTAATACTTTTTATTTCCATCACTCTGCCCCAACCAGTTTTCTACCTGGTTTTGCTCTGCAGCTGAGGCCTCGCCCAGCATATATTTTGCCAGTACATCGTCAGATATATTTTTCATATTGCTTTTCACAACATTACATTTTTCAGGTTAATCAATAGAAATATCAAAACAGGTAAAAACTCTGCCAGTTTAGTACGCAATACACGTAAGGCCTTGCCCATCTGGTTTTCCACTGTTTTTACCGAAATGCCCAACTTGTCTGCTACTTCCCTGTATTTTAGTTCTTCAAAGCGAATGAGCTGAAAGATGGCCCTGCATTGTTCCGGCAATTCATTTAACGCAGTATCTATTTTTTGTTGCAATTGCTTCAGGCTGGCTGTGTCTCCGGGGCTCTCATGGTCCTTAGTGGTGCTGCTGACATATTTTTTGTAGCTCTCATTTACTTTGGCATGCTTTATTAAATTCAGGCTTTCGTAGTAGACAGATCTGTATAAATATGCAGTGATGGAGGTTTGAATCTTTATTTGTTCTTTTTTTTCCCAGAGTTTATAAAACACATTCTGCACTATTTCATCTGCAAGCGCACTGTCTTTTAACAGGCTTATCGCATAAATGTGCAGATTCTTATAATTAGATTTAAAAATGCTCTCAAACAAGGCCGCACTGTCGGCTTTTAATAAATATGTGCCGGCCTTATCATTGTCCATTGCTAAGATTGGATATTCCAGGTTAAAGATAATTGCTTCTGACAATTTACAGCTTTATTGTAAGACAACTAATATCTTATAAACCCCTATTTATATTAAAAATATCACATGCTTTTTTATCATTAGTTCAGTCCATATCTCCCAAACCTATCACCTGGTGCAGGGAAGGTATCTCCACGTCCCTAAAGCCTTTACGTACCAGGCGGTCACGGAAATTTACCTGCACATTATACTCACCATGCACAATAAACAGTTTTTTCACCAATCGTACATCCTGGCAGGCCAGCCATTGGCTAAGGTCGTCATAGTCTCCATGTGCACTTAAGCTACTTATCACACCAACACTGGCCAGTACCGGATAGCGGACACCGTATATACCTACTTCTTTGGCGCCATTCCTTAAACGGCCTCCAAGTGATTCCGGCTCACAATAACCGACAATTAATATCGTATTTACAGCGTCATTTATGCAATGCGCTATATGGTGTTTCACCCTTCCCGCTTCTGCCATACCAGAGGCGGAAATGATAACACAAGGCTCTTTAACAGAATTCAGACCTATGGATTCATCCACACTGTTTATATATTTCAGGCCTGGAAAAGCAAAAACATCATGATCTTTTTTAAGTTCATCCTTCACCTCTTTATTAAAACATTCGGGGTGGTGCTTGATCACATCTGTCGCTTCTATAGAAAGAGGGCTGTCCACATAATAGGTAAGTGAAGGGAGTCTTCCCTCATTAGACAAGTTGTTTAAAATATACAGTATTTCCTGTGTGCGCCCCACACTAAAAGCAGGGATAATAAGCTTGCCTCTTTTCTCAACACAAGTATGTTTGATGTGAGAAAGCAAAATATCGGTAGCAGGGGTTACCACATCATGCAGTTTGTCGCCGTAGGTGGATTCCATAATGATATAATCCGCTTGCGGAAAGGTATCCGGTGAACGCAGCAGCATATCGTTGTAACGCCCGATATCTCCACTGAAAGTGAGTTTTACTTCCTTGCCTTGTTCTCTTAATTTCAAATTTACCGAGGCACTCCCCAATATATGTCCACAATCCCTGTAAAGCAATTCAATATCCTCGTCTATTTTAAAAGGGGTATCATATTCCAAAGGATGAAACATGGGGAATATCGCTTTAGCATCATCTTCTGTATACAAGGGTTTTTCCTGCACACGGCCCTGCTTCTCACGCATACGATTTATATGCTGCACATCAGATTCCTGTATCCTTGCAGAGTCCAGCAAAAGTATTTTTGCCAGGTCTTCCGTAGCAGTAGTTACAAATATCTTTCCATTATAGCCGTCTTTAACAAGTTTGGGCAAAAGGCCTACATGGTCAATATGGGCATGCGAAATAATGACATAAGTGATCTCTGCCGGATCAAAGCCCCATTCGCTGTTCAACAGTAAAGTTTGCCTTCCCATCCCCTGGAACATTCCACAATCCAGGAGTATCTTTTTGCCGTTACTGAGATGCACTATGTGCTTGGAACCTGTTACTGTGCGTGCAGCACCATGAAAAGCTATTTTCATATTTTAACCGGAAATTTGAATAATAAAGGTAGGAATGAAATACCCAATTAGCTAATTTCTTAGTGCTAATTGAATCCTAAAAAAACACGAGTCTAAAAATCCATAAAATACATTTAGTATAAAACAAT
>CAIYVS010000225.1 GCA_903929655.1 uncultured Bacteroidota bacterium
AAAAGTTGGCATGCACACTGGTATCTGTTACAGAAACCAGTACAGAATCAGTCCAGTTGCATCCGCCCTGGTTAGCAGGTGTGGAAACAGTGATATGGAAAAGAGTAGTTGCAGTGGGGCTGATAGATGGATTTAAAGTAGTACCACCGAAACTGATAGCTCCTGCAGGTGTCCAGCTGATATTATAAGTAAGCCAGGATATAGTATTAGCTAAAGAACCATGCAGCACATCATTAAAAATGCCGCAACCTACAATGTCGGTCGGGAAACCGGCTTTTACAGTAGCCGTAGGAACAACGAGCAGGGTGCTGTCAATACTCGCTCCGCAGCCACTTGCAGAACTGTCAACAACCGTAATTAAAGAAGTACCGGTAGAAGTCACTGTTACGGCATTACCCGAACCACTGATAACAGCAGGTCCGTTCACAACAGTCCATGTAAAAGGTCCGGTACCCGGAACAGAAAGCGTTACTCCTGGTCCTGTGCCGCAATAAAAAGAAGTATCGCTGCTGGCTGAGGATAAGACACCTCCCAAAGGGCAGGATGCAAAATCTTCAGGGCCAGGATTAAAAGAACCTGTTACCTGTGTAAACGCAACATTTGACCCCGATATTACGCCATCCCATAGATTGCTGTTATATGCATACACATGGTTTCCGATCATACCCATACCGCCGCCGGAACCTATGCTGCTGGCACCGCTGCATGTCCACGAATTAATCAATGTACCCGCAGAATTATATTCCTCCAGGTATTGTGTGTTCGTCAGGCGGAGTATGTAAAAATTACCAGCGCAGTCTCCCTGCAGATCATAAGGGCCACCACTGCTAAATGTTGAGATGGTAGTTAATAAACTGCCATTTGCAGTTCCGTCATATCTGTATATCTGCCCGGTCGATCCGACTAAATTGTAAATATAATTTCCGCCACTTCCAGGGTTTACTGCAGCAGTATTTCCGGGGCTAAAACCGGTGCTTACCCAACTTGTACCATTGTAATAATAATAATCCGTACCACTCACTGCATAAAAAGTAGGATTCGGACTTGCCGCGTTCAGGTTATTACCAAGAGATAAACCAATAGTGCCCGAAGGTGCTGATATTGTATTAATAGATGGATTAGATGAAGATATTGGCAGCGCAGGGTCATAATTATATATACTTGTTCCGCTCAGGTAATAAATATAACCGGCGCTTGTTCCTGAACAGGTAGGCAATTGTGCCCATGTTTTTTCTCCGAAGCTGCAAAAGCAAAGGGTAGCAAATAGAAATTTAATAGAGGTATTTGTAAACGTTGTTTTCATATACAATTGCAATTTTAAACATAGTAAGATTAAGTATATTTTTCCGGATAATCAAATTTATTTCAGTCAAATGGCCCCAATTAAATACTATTCTTCAGGCAATACATCCGACATAAAAAAAAGTTGCTGGTAAGTACCAGCAACTTTTTTTTAAAATAACAAAGACTTTATCTTACTACAGTCACGTCGCCTTTCCTGAATAGCTGGTGTGCATTTAGCATATCAGGAGTGTAAGTAATTTCATAAAGGTAGGTGCCGATATCAACAGGCAAACCATTAAACTTACCATCCCATCCCTGGTTTATGTAAACGCTCGTATAAACCATTTGTCCATACCTGTTATATATTTTGATGCTATAGTATCTCATTGGGCATAATTGCCTTACATGGAACACATCATTCAAACCATCGTCATTAGGAGTGAATGCAGACGGAACAAAAAGACATTTATCGCAATCATATAATTTTACATTTACCGTACTTACTTCAGAGCCGCAATGGTTTGTTTCCGTAACAGTATAGACGCCTTCAGTATCAGGAATAATAGTTGCTGTAAGAGCGCCTGTGCTCCACCTGTAAGAATCAGCATCCTTAACCTCCATACCAATTGGGATAGTAGTATTAGGGCTGCAGAAACCTGAATCCATAGAATAAACATGTGGCCTTGACATAACAGTAACAATACTGGTAGACGTGTCATAACAAGGCACGAAATCTTTTACAATCAATGTTATATTATAAGCACCAGTATCCTTATAGTTATAAGCAAAAGTCGGGTTAAAACTATTGTCAGTATTACCGTCTCCGAAATCCCAATAATAAGATGGAGGTATATTATTTCTCGTAGTATCAGTAGAAGTATTATCCATTGTAATAGACTGTCCCTGGCAAAGCAGCTCAAAAGGAACTGAAAAACTCGAGTGCAAACCATGCCTTGTATTTACAGTCACAGTAGTGGAATCTTTGCAAAGTGAATTGGAAACATTGAGCTTCACAACATAAATGCCCTGGTGTAGATAAACGTGTTCAGCAGGAGAATTTGAGCTGTCTATTGCAGTAGTGTCTCCAAAATTCCAGGTAAAATTCGATATCCTGTTTGTATTGATATTATATATCTGCAGTGAATCATTGATACAAGCAAAATTAATGCTGTCACTGAAAGTAGCATGTACCGTCCTGTCAACCACAAGCGCCCTTACAGAATCTGTCCAAGTGCAATTTCCCTGGCTTGTGTCTGTCGTAACAGTAAGATAATACCAGGTATTTGCAGTAGGATGTACAATAGGAGTCAGTGTCGTGCTGCCGGAAACAATCGATCCAAGCGGTGTCCAGTTATAATGATATGTCAGCCAGGCGGCATTGTTTGAAAAAGAAGCGTGTAATGAGTCCAGGTAAGTTCCACAGCCAAATATAGAATCAGGCAGGCCTGCATGTATGGATGTAGCAACACCCGGAACAATAATAAGGAAGGTATCCAGGTTAGATGTACAACCAATAGAGTTTGACATGGCAACTTGTATTTTGGAGGTTGTAGTAGCCGTGACATTCACAGAGTCTCCTGTAGTGCCTGCAGTTGAAATGCTTGCATTACCACTGAGGACAGTCCATGTATAAGGTGGAGTGCCCGTCGCTGCCAGCGTAATTGCCGGACCTGTTCCGCAATAAAAATTAGTATCGGTACTGGTGCTGCCGCTTACACCGCCTAAAGGGCAACTTGCAAAATCTTCAGGCCCCGGAGTCAGACCGGTAGCAATAGATGACATAACGATATTGGTTCCGGAAATTACACCTCCCCATAAGCCCGGATTGGTATTACAGTGAAAATACAGCATGTTATTGATGATACCCATACCGCCACCGGCAGTGCCAACACTGTTATAACCAACACCGCTTAAAGTCCATGAATTGATCAAAACCCCGGTAGAGCTATATTCACGTAGATATTGTGATGGGTTAGCTGTGTTATTTAATATATACACATTACCATTGCAATCACCCTGCAGGTCATAAGGGCCACCACCGTTAAAACCAGTCACAGTTAACCAAAGTGTTCCGTTTCCAGTCCCTGTATTTTTATAAATTTCGCCACTTCCACCTACTAAATTATAAAGAAAGTTTCCTGATTCTGTTGGGTTCACTGCAGCGCCATTGCCAGGGTTAAAACCGGAGTTCACCCAGGTAGTACCATTGTACCAGAAATAGTCGTTGCCGGTTCCTCCGCTGGTATAAAAAGTAGTTGTTGGCGTAGCCGCATAAATATTATTACCCAATGCCAAACCATCACCTGGTGCACCTGATATAGAATTCGCCCAGGGGTTAGTGGCAGAAAGAGGCAGAGCGGGGTCCCAGTTATATATCTGGCCACCCGATATATAATATATAAGCGACGCGCTATATCCCGAACATGTTGGCAGACCAACTGCTGTTTGGGCCGAAACTTTTAAGTTCAAAACCATAATGCACAAACTAAGTGTGCATAGTTTTGTAAAAAAGGAAGATTTAGTAAAAAAGATCATAAAGCAGAGTCAATTGAAATAATTGTAAAAGTTTTAACAATATAATACTAATATTTTATGTTTATA
>CAIYVS010000226.1 GCA_903929655.1 uncultured Bacteroidota bacterium
AGGAAAAAGTAAGGACAATGCAAAGCTTGTTACGCATATTCCATATATAAAACCCATGATTGCAAAAATCCTCAATTTTTTGTCTCTTTTCATTCCTAAACGACCCAAAATAATTGCAGTGATTCCTAATAATCCCATGACGATCAACATGAAAGGATGTCCGTAAATGCCAGCAACAAAGCATAAGCTCGAAAGCCCGATAGCGTCAAGGGATAGCGCTCCATATTCGCAACCTTCGTTCCAGCCAAAATATGCAGGAAGAAATTTGTGTACATTATGTTCGGCCCTCTTAAACAATAAATCCTCTTTCAATACTTCGGCAAATTGGTCCTGATGAAGAATTTCTTTTTGGTTGCTATTTGTAATGGGGAAAGCGGCAAAAACATCAATATGAAAACCCGTTACCATGACCAGCAGAAGTAAAAAACTTAGAAATTTATAGTTCATTAGGGTGCTTTATTAATTGAAAGGTATATAAATCAAATCAAATAATATGCCAATTCCAGATAATAATAAGCAATAAAAAAGCCCTGCTTTATGCAGGGCCATTAGCTCTCTTATCCTCTGCCTTTTTGGGTACAGGCGCTTTTTTTCTTCCGGATTCTTTAAGTGCTTTATCAATGATCCATTCCAATTGTCCGTTCACACTCCTGAAATCATCAGCAGACCATTTCTCCAGGGCTCTGTAAACCTCTTCATCCACTCTTAATACAAATGTCTTTTTTACACTCACTACTTACTTTTTAAAAACAGTTTCTTAATTGTACAAAGTACCCGTATTCAACACTGGTTGCGCGCCTCGCTCGCCGCAAAGCACCACCATCAGGTTGCTCACCATAGTAGCTTTTTTCTCTTCATCCAGGTGTACGATGTCTTTTTTGCTCAGTTGTTCCAAAGCAAGTTCCACCATGCCTACAGCACCTTCCACTATTTTAAAACGCGCAGCGACAATGGCTGATGCCTGCTGGCGTTGTAGCATTGCCCCGGCTATTTCCTGTGCATAGGCCAGGTGGCTGATGCGGGCTTCCATTGCAGTCACACCAGCTTTACTAAGACGATCATTCAATTCTTTTGTCAGTAACTCATTAATTTTTTCGCCACCGTCACGCAGCGTTATCAATGCTTTTTCATCTTCCATACTGTCATAGGCATAGGCGGTAGCAAGATTTCTCAAGGCAGCCTCACTTTGCATCTTTACATAAGTCATGTAGTCTGCCACTTCATAAGCAGCCTTGTAGGTATCTTCTACTTTCCAAACTACTACCGCAGCTATCTCCACCGGGTTGCCCATTTTGTCATTCACCTTTAAGGTCTGGATGGCCAGGTTCTGCGAACGCTGGGATATTTTAATGGGTATGTAAAACGGATTTACAAAGAACAATCCATTGTCCTTCACAGTGCCAACATATTTACCAAACAGGTTTAGCACGCGTGCATGGTTGGGTTGCACAATGAGCAAACCTTTCCAGGTAAAAATGCAAATGAGAATACAGATGCCGCCGGGTATGGCAAACATCGGGTTGGCACTGTCTCCTGCATGAATAAATAAGAAAATGGCAAGGATCAGTAACATCACAGATAAGAACATGGCTAAGTAGCCGTTGGTGGGTTTTATTATTTTTTCCATAAAATTTGATTTGATATCGTTTTGATATCACAAAGATATATAGATTTTTTCAGTTCCGCCAAAAATTATTTTAGAATAGTTCATTTGCCAATTCCTTTCTACTTTTGAATTCATAGAAAAATTGTAAAAAGTGCAGATGTTATTCAGCAAGGTGGTAGGGCAGCAAGGGGCTAAAGACGGCCTCCTGAAAATGTGGTATAGCGATCAATTACCCCACGCCTTATTATTGGTAGGGGCAGAAGGTACAGGTGGTCTGCCCCTGGGACTGGCATTGGCACGGTTTATTTTTTGCGAGCACAAAACAGAACACGATGCCTGTGGCAAATGCCCTAATTGTCATAAAGTAGCAAAACTGGAACATGCAGATCTGCATATAAGTTTCCCGTCCATTCCCCCGAAGCCCGGTACTAAGGCTATGAGCAGGTACTACATGAAGGAATTTCGTGAGTTTATTAAGCAAACCCCCTATGGTACTACTTACGACTGGCTGCAATACATTGATGCGGAAAATAAGCAGGGCAACATTACAGCCGAAGAATGCCGGGAAATAATAGAAACCCTGAACCTGAAATCATATGAGGGTGGTAAAAAGATACATCTTATCTGGAGGCCTGAATATTTGGGAAAAGAAGGCAATATTTTATTAAAACTGATTGAAGAACCGCCACCAGATACAATTATGATACTGGTTGCAGAGAACCTGGAAGATATTTTACCCACTATCCAATCACGGACTCAAACGGTGCGTCTGCCTCCTATTAGTGCAAGCGATATTGCGGAAGCATTGGTAGAACGTTCTCATGCCGATCCGCGAAAGGCAGCGCAAGTGGCACATATGGCTAACGGCAGTTATGCCGAAGCTCTGCGCTTGGTACGCAATGCTGATAATGACCTGTTTGCACCAGTGCGCCAGTGGTTCAATGCCATATTTACCAATAATGGCCTGGGTATTGCAAAATTTGCAGACGAATGGTCTAAATCAGGCAGAGAGCAGCAGAAAAACCTGCTGCACTATGTTGTGCAATTGCTGGAACAAACCATAAGGGCGAGGTATATGCCGGACACCAAACTGGCCTTGCCGGAGGAAGAAGTGACATTCGTAAAGAAATTGGCAGGTATGCCGATCTCATTCGATGCGCTGCAACAAATGGTGGCAAGCATTTCTGATACTATATTCTTTATAGAGAGGAATGCACATTCCAAAACGCAGTTACATACTTTGTCTATTCGTTTGCAATATATTATACAAAAAAAGCAAATGATTGTGATTTAAAAGTACTATTGTATTATTATTGTATTGATGTATGCTATAATAAGTACTTACTTTCTATTATATTCGTACCTTTGCAAATTAATTTTATTTTTTTTCACGATCACCAGCACTAAAGGCGATACTAAGGCATAACGAAGACAAAGGGATATATACTAACCGGGTTCTGAAATGCCAACATAAATATCTCCAAACTGCTGTCAACATAAATATATACAATGGGATGTGGCAATTGTGGCACCGCCTCTAATGGTAAACCATCGGGTTGCAAAAGTAATGGTGGCTGTAGTACTGGTGGGTGCAACCGATTGAATGTTTATAACTGGCTCAGCGCCTTACCCTTGCACGATGGTGCAAAACCTTACCCGGTAATAGAAGTATCCTTCAATAAAGGAAGCCGGAAAGATTTTTTCCGCAACAATACCAACAATATTCTTGAAAAAGGACAGTGGATAGCTGTAGAAGGCATCAGTGGTTTCGACCTCGGCCAGGTAAGTCTTACCGGCGAATTGGTGAAGCTGCAGATGAAAAAATACAGCGTTAATGATCCCTCCGAACTAAAGCGTGTTTTACGCCTCGCCTCAGAAGAAGACCTGAAGCAATGCAATATTAACAAAGACAGAGAGCCCGAAGTGCTCATACGCGCCCGTGCCATTGCCCGCAGCCTGAACCTGGAAATGAAACTTGCCGAAGTGGAACTACAGGCCGATGGTAAAAAAGGCACTTTTTTTTATACAGCAGACCAGCGCGTAGATTTTCGAGAACTCATAAAAATATATGCTTCAGAATTTAAACTGAAAGTAGAAATGCGCCAGATAGGCGCCCGCCAGGAAAGTGGAAAAGTGGGTGGTATAGGCTCCTGCGGACGTGAATTATGTTGCAGTACCTGGCTTACTGATTTTAAATCGGTTAACACAACAGCAGCACGTTACCAGAATTTATCCATCAACCAGACAAAACTCTCCGGCCAGTGCGGCAGACTGAAATGCTGTCTGAATTACGAATTGGATACTTACCTCGATGCCCTGAAAGTTTTCCCCGATCATGCAGATACTATCGAGACCATAAAGGGCGTTGCCACATTACAAAAAAGGGATATTTTCAAAAACCTGATGTGGTACAGCTATGCAGATAGCAACAAACAATATCCTTTAACCATAGTAAGGGTAAAAGAAATTCTGGATCAGAACAGGAAAGGAATAAAACCGGATGAGCTGCAGGCTGTAGAATTAGAAACAAATGCTAATAAAGCAGGCATTAAAATAGATGTGGGTTTTGTAAATGATGTAGGCCAGATGACTTTAAAAGCCCTTGAGAAAGGCAATAAGAAGAAAAAATCAGGCAGCTCAAATAAAAACCGGCCACAACCGGCCCAGCAACAAAATGCTAGCGCAGGGCAGACTCCGCAAAGACAAGCTCAGCAACAACGTGGCCCTCAACAGCCCAATAGACAACAAGGTAATCGTCCGCAAGGAGATCGCCCACAGGGAGAGAAGCCACAAGGCAATCGTCCGCAAGGAGACAGGCCGCAAGGCAATCGTCTTCAAGGTGACAGGCCTCAGCAGGAAGCACGCCCCCAGGGCAATGCACAACCAAGGCCCGAAAGACCTCCGCAGAAACCACATATAGACAGGAATAAAAGCAGGAACAGGCCTAATCCAAATTCGGGTCAGACTCCAAAAGCGCCTGAAGCGCCTCCGGCAGAATCATAATATTATAGTTCAACGTGGGCCCGGAATGAGAATACGTTCACCGGGCCACGGTCTTTATTATAGCCCGGGTTTAGCGCAAATTGATAATCAGCGGTAAACCATATGCCATTAGCAGTAGGCTTATAAGAATAGTATAGTTCAGTAACAGTTTCATTAGCATAATTCAGAGTTCCATCACCCAATTGGAAACCCAGGCCACCGCCCTGTAAATAGTCTTTATGGCTTTGCGATAAGCCATTCACAACAATTGCCAGTCCTGCCACATCATTTGTTCTTTTCCAATTCTTACCGTTTAAAGATATGCCTGCACTCAGGCTTTCATCAGCTTCTGTAAAACACCATGTCTCATTCTTTCCGTCACTCCAGCCAAAACGTGCAAAAGCTCGCAGTGTTTCTGTTATCTGCTGGTCTGCATTTATGCCAATTCCCATTTTAGTACGTCCATATTGCCTTGTAGAAATAACATCATAGCTCCCGTCAGAAATCGCCTGAGCATAGTTGCCCATATCTGCATTGTTATAGTATCCAAGTATTCTCAGGTGTCCGTCCCGATTATGATATTTGTAATTCTTATCCAACTCAGCATTTAAGCTATATTCCTGGCTCAGGTTCGTATTCAGGTCTATTCCGTTTGCAACAATAGGCATTGTTGCCAAAGCCAGCTTATACGACACGGAATTTATCTGCAAAACACTTGCGAAAGTAAAAGTGTACCCACGCAGGTTGGCAGCATAGTCCCAGGCACCGTTATCCATCAGGCACCAGTTTACAAACTGTGTGCGAGGAGAATTACTATACTGATTATTATCAAAAAGATCTCCCAGCGACATTTTGCCCAAATAAAACCGCAGGTACTTTTTAGGGTCGCTGCCCTGCAATTGATTGGCTCCATCATCTACTTTGTCATATTCGCTGCCTAAAGGAAAGGTTTGTTTAATATAAGCCCTTGCTATATATAAAGCAGGGCTTGGGTCTCCTATCCTGAATGTTTCTCCATTGGTAGAAGCAGCCATGCCATAAGCACCACTCAGCCCGCGCCCTCCTGATACTTCAGGGTTGATGTAAAATTCAGTGTTCTTAAATAGCCTTACTCCTAAATAAATAGTTCCTGTTACAGAGTTCACTTTCTCCATCGTGTCAGTCAGGCTGTTAACACTGTGGTATTGTTCTTTAAAGGGAGGCTTATATTGATATATGTATGTAGCCTGGAAATGCAGATTCCATTTTTGCGCCGAGCTGGTATCCTGTCCCCCATAGGCCGAGATGGTAAAAAGCAAAGCAAACAGTATGTAAAGCGAAAAACGCATTATGCTTTTATTATAAATTAAGTTTGTAATATAGAAGCGCGCAAAGGTAATATATAAAAGCAAAGAGGCTGCATCCCGGCAGCCTCTTTTATAATTTACAGTATTAATTCTTAGTTACCATACTCGCTCAGGAACTTGATGCGCATCATCTGCAAATGTTCCAGGGTTACATCCCGGTCTTTAAACTCCTCGTAAGCGGTCTCTAAATTATCATCATGGCTGTTACGGAAATAATCAAAGATATCATCCTGTTCATTTTCGTCCAGTTCCTGTTCCAGGCAATAATCCAGGTTCAGTCTTGTACCGCTTGCAACGATTGTTTCCATTTCCACCAGCAGGTCTTGCAGGTTCAGGTTCTTATTGCGTGCTATGGTTTCAAGGGGTATCTTTTTATCAATATTCAGTATGATGAACACCTTCATGCCGCTTTTGTTCACCACACTCTTCATCACAAAATCATCAGGTTTTTCTATCTCATTCTCTTCCACATATTTCGCTATCATGTCCACAAACTTTCTGCCATAGCGCACGGCCTTGCCTTTGCTCACACCCTGTATCTTCTCCAGTTCCTGTAAAGTAGTAGGGTAGTTGGTAGCCATATCTTCCAATGAGTTTTCAAGGAAGATAACGAATGGAGGGAGGTTCTTTTCTTTGGCAACCTGCCTGCGCAGGTCTTTCAGCATTTCATACAATACGGGGTCAAGAGAAGTAGGCTCAACATGGTTACTTACCTCTTCGTCATCCCCGTTCGCATCCTCATATTTATGGTTCAATGCTACTTTAATCGAGAATGGTTTCTTCAGGAATTTCTTACCTGTTTCAGTTATTTTCAGTAGTCCGTATTCCTCAATATCCTTGCGTATCATGCCTTCCAGCATCATCTGGCGTATCAGCGAGTTCCAGAAATTAGCGTCCATCTCCATGATAAGACCGCTCCCGAATGATTTCAGTTTATCATGCCTGAAAGTCTGTATCTGCGGATTGGCCTTGCCCAATATTACATTCACCACATAGTCAATACCAAAGCGCTCATCCAGTTCAGCTATTGTATCCAGTGTTATCTTCACACTGTCTTTTACTTCCAGTTTTTCCTTAGGGTTCAGGCAATTATCGCAATTACCGCAATTCTCATTTTTATATTCTTCACCAAAATAATGCAGCAATAACCTGCGGCGGCATACACCACTCTCCACATACGCCAGCGTTTCAGATATAAGTTGTGCCCCCATTTCACGCTCGCTAAGCGGCTTGTCCCGCATCAGGTGTTCCAGTTTCTGCACATCCTTATGGCTGTAGTAAAGCAGGCATTTACCTTCCATACCGTCACGGCCTGCGCGTCCTGTTTCCTGGTAATAATTCTCCAGGGATTTCGGTACATTATAGTGTATCACAAAACGCACATCCGGTTTATCTATACCCATACCAAAAGCAATCGTTGCCACGATCACATTTACCTTTTCCATCAGGAACTGGTCTTGCCTTTGCGAGCGTAAAGGCCCTTCCAGCCCGGCATGATAAGCCACTGCACTTATGCCATTGGCCATAAGGGTGCTGGCAAGTTCTTCCGTTGTCTTGCGGTTCAGTGTGTATATAATTCCGCTCTTATCCTTCATACTGTGAATGAACTTCACAATACTTTTCAGGGTCTGTTCCTTTTTACCTTTCGGAACCACCTCGTAATAAAGATTGGCGCGGTTAAATGAATCAATAAAAATATTGGGCTCTCTCAGCACCAGGTTTTTCACAATATCATCCTGCACTTTAGGCGTTGCAGTCGCCGTAAGTGCTATAATGGGAAGATCAGGATTTATTTCATTGATCATATCGCGCAGCTTACGGTATTCCGGACGAAAATCGTGTCCCCATTCAGAAATACAGTGAGCCTCATCTACAGCAATAAAAGAAATAGGTATATCGGAGAAAAAAGTTATATTTTCCTGTTTCGTCAAAGTTTCAGGTGCAACATACAGCATTTTGGTGCGGCCATCCAGCAGGTCGCTCTTCACTTTCTTTTGCTGCACTTTGGTAAGAGTAGAATTTAAAAAATGCGCCACATTGTCCCTGCTGCTATACGATCGTATCAGGTCCACCTGGTTCTTCATCAAAGCGATGAGTGGAGATACAATAATCGCTACCCCCTCACTCAGTAATGCCGGCAACTGGTAGCACAGCGATTTGCCGCCGCCTGTTGGCATGATGACAAATGTATCCTTCCCTGCAAGAATGCTCTTAATTATTTTCTCCTGCTCTCCTTTAAAAACCTCAAAACCGAAATGCTCCTGCAGTTCTTTTTTAAGATTAAACTTTGTTTTGGCATTAGCCATTGCGCTCATACACTAATTTTTTACCTTACATGACTAAAAACATCGCAGATATAAGAGATATATAATAATACTTTATAAAGAGTCTGTAACGGGACTGCGAATTTACAACCTTTAAGTTAATAAAAACCCCGCTAAGAAGCAAGCATTTCTTAAAATATATATAAAATAAGAAACGGTTTTTTGCTCCGGTTATTAGCCAATACCCTTTTGCCGCTACAGGCTGTAGTGTCCTATTATGCTGGAGGCCTCCATATGGTCATGGATCATGCAGACAAAATGCATGCTCCAAATATTTTTCTGGGGCGGCAAAAACAAACATATTTTACCAAGACATGTGCAGGCCGTACTGGGGCCTTTCACAGCAGCAGGCAAAGATTTTATAAACCGTACCATTTCCTATGCGGATCATGAGTTCAACAACAATGATCGTGCAGCTTTCCACCCAAAGGCCAGTGCTGAAGCTTGGGGATGGTAAAAGCTTTTCTGAAAAATAAGTTGGTTTGAGGTTTATTCAGTTTTGCGGTATATTTAATTGCTTGAGTTTTTCCTCATTCAAAGGTTTGCTGAGAAAGCCTTTTACATAAGGATTGTTTTCTGCCTTTTCTTTATCATCAGGATGTGTTGAAGACGAAAGCATAATGATAGAACAGTTTTGTTTTACTATATCGGGGACATCTTTATATTTTTCCAGAAATCCGAAACCATCCATTTCAGGCATGCGGATGTCAAGAAATATTACATTAGGTATTGCATCAGCATCGGCAGGCAGCGAATTAAGATATTTCAACGCATCAGTCGCAGACTCCATACTGACAATATCTTTAGAAAATAAGTATTTATGAATTATTTTTTCTACTATATACCTGTCATCATCCTGTCCTGTGTATCCAACTTTGAATCTGTTACTATGCTCTGTAGGGAATGCCTCTGTATGCGATTCTAGTGGCTCAATTTTGCCTCCATAAGCAGCAGCCTGTGTAAGTGCTTGTTCCT
>CAIYVS010000227.1 GCA_903929655.1 uncultured Bacteroidota bacterium
ATTACAATAATATCCGAAGATCTGATCTCGGCATCCAGTTCTGTTAACGGAGCAGATTTCAATTTTAATTCTTTTGCCAGCTCTGCAGCTTTCTCTTCGGTCCTGTTGACAAGCGTAATATTAGTTGTGCCCAGGTAATCAACCATATTCTTGCAGGTATTACGTCCTATCTTGCCGGTACCTACCAATAATATCTTTTTGTCACAAGGAGTAGCGCAATGTTCTTTAATATATTGCACAGCTGCAAAAGCAACAGATACTGTACCGCCGCTTAACATAGTTTTTGTCTTGATAGCTTTGGCACACTGATATACATTGTTTACCATCCTTTCAAGATAAGCACCTACAAAACCATTTTCTTTTGAAAACTTAACTGCATTTTTGATCTGGCCTAAAATTTCAAAATCACCTAATATCTGGGAATCAAGCCCTGCACTTACATTAAACAAATGCTCTATCGCCTCAGTACCGCTCTTAACATATGCAAGCCTGCTAAAAGTAGCAAGATCGCCTTCTGATTCTGAACAAATAAGACTCATCAACAATTCAGGACATTGTGCAAAACCATAAATCTCTGTACGATTACAAGTGGAAAGGATAAAAAGCTCATCAACTCCGTATTGCTGTGCTTTACCTAATATATTAGCATATTGGTCTGCATTAATTGCAAACTGGCCGCGTATGGAAGCTTCTGATTTTTTATAGTTTATTCCAACTATTCTGAAATCATTGATTTTTTTATCCGTAGTGCTTTTCATCGTGTATTGCCTTTATAAATCTACGATACAAAGGTAAAATCCGGATTGGCTGCAACATAATTTCTGTGTCATATCTAAGTCATTTAAACGGCTGATTATTATCATAAAAAGGGCTATCCAAAATCATGTTCTTCCCTTGCCGGGCCTGCTTAAGCCCTACTGATTATGGTCTTTTGCAAGACTGATTTTAATTATCATGCGTTTTTCAGAAAATAAATACCTTTATCCCTCGCTAATAAAACAGTAAGAAACAGATGCCCCAACAAATAAAACGAGCTCTTGTATTAATGAATCTTGGCTCGCCCGATTCTACTGAAGTAAAGGATGTAAGAAAGTACCTGAAGGAGTTTTTAATGGACGAAAGGGTGATAGATTCTCCTTTTCTTTCAAGGTATTTACTGGTAAATGGCATCATTGCCCCTTTTCGCGCGCCAAAATCGGCCCATGCCTATCAAAAAGTATGGACAAAAGACGGCTCTCCGCTCATTGTTCTTACCAAACAACTGAAGGAAGCACTTCAGAAACAATTGGAAGAACCAATTGAAATTGCCATGCGCTACGGTAAACCCAACATAAAAAATGCATTTGACAATATAAGTAGTAAACATTCTGATATAGAAGAAGTTATCCTGCTTCCGCTATATCCCCATTATGCCATGTCCAGTTATGAAACTGCGGTAGTACAGGCAGAAGAAGTATTTGCAAAAGGCAAGTATCCTTTTAAAATAACTACCATAAAACCCTATTATAACAATCCGGATTATATACATGCATTGTCAGAAAGTATCAGACCTTATACAGAACAAGCTTATGATAAAATTCTTTTCAGTTTTCACGGCTTGCCCGAAAGGCATATGCAAAAAGCAGATATTACCGGCAAGCATTGCCTGAAGGCTGCCAATTGCTGCGAAACGGATTCTCCGGCTCATGCGCATTGTTACCGCCACCAGTGTTTTACAACTACCCGCCTCGTCACCGAACACCTTAATATCCCTAAAAGCAAATATGACATCTCTTTTCAATCTCGCCTTGGTCGCGAAGAATGGCTAAAACCATATACAGATTTCCGCCTCAAAGAAATGCCTGCTGAAGGTGTAAAAAAATTACTCATCGTATGTCCGGCCTTTGTAAGCGATTGCCTGGAAACGCTGGAAGAGATTGCTATGCAGGGAAAAGATACATTCATGAATGCGGGAGGAGAATCCTATACTTTTATCCCCTGTATGAATACCCAGGCCCCATGGGTCAACACTATTGTTAAATGGGTAAAGCAATTCAACAACAACAATTATCAAATGGCTTTAGCAAAGTAATTTTATGTACGAGTATATAAAAGCACTACACATTGTTTTTATCGTCACTTGGTTTAGCGGTATGTTTTATATTGTTCGCCTGTATATTTATAATACCGAGGCAAATGAAAAAACGGAACCTGAGAAATCTGTCCTTCAAAAACAATTTAGCCTTATGATAAAAAGGCTTTGGTTTGGGATCACCTGGCCATCAGCTGTTCTTACGCTCATTTTGGGCCCTTACTTATGGCTGAAAGTCTGGTATTCACCTAAGCAAATAGCCCCCAACTGGTTGATGGTCAAACTTTGCTTCGTCATTGGTCTTTATATTTATCACTTCACACTACATGCTATTTATAAACAGCAATCTAAAGGCATTTTCAAATTTTCATCTATGCAACTGCGCATATGGAACGAAGTTGCTACCATATTCCTGGTAGCAATTGTAATGCTGGCTGTAGTAAAACAAAGCATGAGCTGGTTTTGGGGACTCAGTGGCCTATTGCTGTTTATCATACTCTTAATGAGTGCTATCCGGATATATAAAATGTTTCGTAAAGCCTGAGAATGAGCCAGGCTAAGCCCATTTTCGTGTAATTATTTCCACACTATTTGTCTTACTTCCGATACATTATCAATTTTTTATATCGCTTTATATTAA
>CAIYVS010000228.1 GCA_903929655.1 uncultured Bacteroidota bacterium
AACTTGGAA
This sequence comes from uncultured Bacteroidota bacterium, assembly GCA_903929655.1. Classification (GTDB taxonomy): domain Bacteria; phylum Bacteroidota; class Bacteroidia; order Chitinophagales; family Chitinophagaceae; genus JABDGU01. Next base: position 10 of record CAIYVS010000228.1, read on the forward strand.
CTCCTCTTGGATTTAATGCATATAAAATAAGACTGCAAATAAAAAGCAAGGGTAAGGGTAAAAGCGGAGGAGCAAGGGTAATCTCATACCTCGAAACAATTTTAGTTGAACAAGCAGATCATACAAAGGGAGAAATAACAGTCAACCTTATTTCAATTTATGACAAATCAGACGTTGCTACAATAAGCGATAAGGAACTTAAAAATCTTATAGACTCTTTTTATAAGAACAAATAAAGGGTACACTAATTGGCTATGTGTATTTAAATAATATTAACCAGGGCTGCTGGGATCCTTTGGAAAAGTTTCGACCAGCTTCTTTTTACTAAACAGGTAAAACAGGCTGATGGATATCCATCCAATCCAGAATAAATACACACCTATATGGAAAGGTTCTCCCAATAAGCGATGTGATATATCATGCCGGAAATCGGTGTAGGTGAAATACATGCCGCCGAGGGCAAGCAGGAAGGAGGCGATATTGGCGACTGTTGCTGATAGTGGTTTTAAGGTTTTTTGGGCAAGTGCTGTGATAATAAACAGGATGAGCAATCCTGCAAATACAATTAAAGCGCCCTGCCACCATATTTTCAGGAAATTATATTGTTTATAAAACAGGCTTATGCCAAGTTTGCCTACCCAGGATGCTTTTGACATGAGGTAGCCGGATAGCAATGACAGGGCGGCAAGAAAGACTAAAAGATATATCGTGCGCTTTAGCATAATTGTTGTCAAAAATAAACAAGTGAAGTTTAATTACTATTATTACGAAATACTTTTGTGAAAATATAGCTCATGAAAAAAATATCTGCGAAGAGGAGATCGCTTACGAAGAAACTGAAAAGAGAATCTAAACTGGTAAAAATAGAATCCATGAGGATTCTTGCGGAGTTTGAAAAGATACCGTATTTAAATCAAGGCTAACGCATATCATCAGCAAACTAAAATCGGGCGACCCTGCAGCTTTCAGGGAACTGGTAGAAAACTACCAGCAAAAAGTGTTTAATACAGCCATCAGTTTTGTGCAGCAACAGGAATGGGCAGAAGATATTGCACAGGAGGTATTTATAGAAATATACCAATCCATTGAAAAATTTAATGAGCTTTCCAGCCTGGGTACATGGATATACCGTGTGACTGTAAACAAGTGCCTGGACCAAATACGGGCACAAAAAAGACAGAAGCGGTTTGCATTTATAACAAGTTTATTTCATAAGGATAACGGGGAACTGATTCACGATACATCGAATTTTGAGCATCCCGGCATTTTGGCTGAAAGAAAGGAACAAGCAAAGGCACTTTTCCAGGCCATCCAGGGGCTCCCTGAGGCACAAAAGACGGCGTTCCTACTTTCGCAGATAGAAGAAATGAGCCAGAAAGAAATAGCGGAAATAATGAATGTATCTGTAAAGGCTGTTGAATCACTGATACAAAGGGCAAAGGCAAGCCTAAGGAAAAAGCTTGAAAATATTTACGACGGGCGAAGGAAATAGCCCGGCTAAGCGTCTAAAAAATATAAGAATATGAACAAGAGCAGTGATAAGGAAAAATGGGTAAATGAAGTGCTGAGCAGTACGGAGGGGATGAAAAAGGCAGAAGCCAATCCTTTTCTGTATGAGAAAATCATATACAAGCTGCAACACAGGGAGACCGTGCAGGATATCCCTGCTAAAGTTTTATTGCCTAAGTGGATACTTGCGGGCGTGGTGATATTGCTACTTAACAGCCTTGTTTTGGTAAAGGAAATGAACAGGGGAAAAAATATAAGAAATACTGATACACAGGGAATGGGTATGTTAAGCGAATTAGGGAACCAAACCACTTATAATTACTAAGCTTATGGATACTACTACAACTATAAGGGCATGGAAGTGGTTTACAGTAAGCCTGGCTATACTGAATGTGGCTTTGTGTGTGGGCATATTGTTCAGAAACCAGAAAAATAATATGCAAAGACCGGAGCGACCGGACGAATTTATAATAAGTAAGCTGCACTTTTCTGATAAACAAGTTCATGAGTTCGAAGAATTGAGAGACAGGCACCATGATTCTGTTATTGTGTTGCAGGATGAAGGAAGGAAATTACGGACGGCTTTGTTTGACAATCTTAAAAACGCCAACAAGACGGAGGCGCAAGTGGATAGCTTAATGGGTGCTATTGGCAATAACCAAAAGCAAATAGAGTATGTTACTTACAGGCATTTCAGGCAGCTAAGGGAAATATGTAATGAGGAGCAAAAGAAGATTTTTGACAACATCATAGAGGAAATCATGAAAAAAATGTCTGGCCGTCCGCCAAGGCCTGATGGGCCACCACCACCCGGACAAGATGGCCCGCCGCCACCAGACCCAAATGGTCCGGGAGACGGGCATTAAGGTCCGCCACCTCAAGGCCAATAAAAGCCTGTTTTTAATTTTTTTTTAGGAATGCCCGAAGGTTTTGAATGATTAAGCCGTCTAATTTTTATAAACACATTTAAAGCAAAAAACTAAGTCTGAAGCCGGGCTATTTTAATGGCGTTTTAAACAGCTAAATTATGCGTAGAAGTTTTCAATTAGCACTTATGGCAGGAGTCATTTCTTTTTCCTGCAAAGCCCAGGTGGGTCCGGATATTAGTTCCTGGTTACAGAATACCACCATTTCAAATGCAACTTATGGCGGGCCTGTAAATGTTCAGTTAGTGCAGTATTCTGCAACTTATGTTTATGTAAGTACTAATTGCATTCCTGAATATGCAATAGGTCCCTGGCCGGGTAACCCAAATGTTGCATCACCGCAAAATATAGTTTGTGAGTTCCCGAGAAACCCTGTGCAGAATACCGGTGCGCCTGTATATACGGCTGGAGGAGCTATTGGGTTATGGTCGAATGGTGTGGGTATATTTAACCCGGAAGATGCTTTTCATTGGAATAGCAGTACAAGTGCCTGGGCTATGGGGATTGGAATGCCTTATAGTACTTCGTGGAACAGGAATGCCTATATCTTCGAAGGTCCCGGTTTTGACACTTGTTTAGGCCATCCTCAGCAACAAGGGATGTATCATAATCACGTAAATCCCAGGTGCCTGTATAATGCGGCTGACAGTACACATCATTCTCCAATAATTGGTTATGCACTGGATGGTTTCCCCATCTATGGCGCTTATGGCTATGTAAGTACAACGTCTGCATCCGGCCCGGTAAAAAGAATGAGAAGCAGTTATGTATTGACAACTGATACAACAAGAAGCGGCGGCCCTACAGTAAGCGCTTATCCATTGGGAGATTGTTGTGAAGATTATATCTATACTTCTGGTGTAGGTGATCTGGATGCCCATAACGGAAGGTTCTGCTATACACCAGAATACCCTGGCGGAACTTATGCTTATTTTGTAACTATAGATGATAGCCTGAAACCTGTTTTCCCATTTGTATTAGGCCCCTCCTATTATGGTGTAATAGGCTCTACAAGTAATCACGTCACGCCTGTTGGCCCGGATACAACCTATACAGGTACTGCTAGCGGCATCAATATGCTGCAAAACAGAACGATCAAATATATTATAGCGCCAAACCCGGTGCAGGACCACGCTTATATTTATATGGACGCTGCCAATATGAACAATGTTACAGCCAGCTTAATGAATATGGAAGGCCGTGTGATAAGAAAAATGTGGGACATGCAACCCAGTATAGGTTATGCATTGGATATGTCTGATCTTCCGGGCGGAATGTATATTCTTACTTTTGAATCGGGTGGTGTAAGGGCCTCGGAAAAAATTATTAAGAAGTAAATAAATTGTGTTGGTAAACTGCATGTCTGATTGAAAAAGCTACTACATATTATTTTTTGCGTGGCAAGCCTTGGGCTTGCCATGTCATTTACATATAAGCCTGTTGAAAAAGAGAAATTGACTGTAATATTTGATCATTATGTAGGGGATCGGCTATTGCAATTTGATTCTGTAAACTATAAAAATGAATTGGGCCAAGCTTATATTGTTACTAAGTTTAAATATTATATTGGCAATATCCGCCTGAAAAAAAGGAATGGAGGAACTGTTGCTTTCAAGGACTATTATTTAATAAATGAAGAAGAGGAAGGGTCAAAGAAGATAGTACTTGAGAAGCTGCCTGGTGAGGAGTATACGGGCATTGAATTTATTATTGGGGTTGACAGTTTGCATAATTGCAGCGGTGCACAGTCAGGTGCGCTGGACCCTGTGAATGGTATGTTCTGGACATGGAATAGTGGCTATATTTTTCTGAAGCTGGAAGGTAAATCTGCTGCTTCCAAATCGCCGGGCCATGTTTTTGAGTATCATATTGGGGGATACAAACAGCCGGCAAATTGTATCAGGAAAATAAGTCTCCATTTTAGTAAACCTATGCAAGCCGGAAGTATGAAGGAGCTGCATATAAAAGCGGATATAGCCGAGATATTAAAGGCCAAGACGGTTATTGATTTTTCAAAGTATTCATCGGTCACAGACTTTCATAATGCTACCATGATCGCAGATAATTATATGAATATGTTCTCAATTACAGATATAAAGTGATGAAGAGAAAGACCATCATAATATGGAGTCTCATTCTTACAAGCCTTGTATTCTTCGGGTTTACGAGTGTCAATACCTATTTTGATATTTCTAAAGAGGATGTGGATCTGAAAATTCCCAAAGGTTTCCCCAAGCCCATTTATAAGTTTAAGAACAATAAGTTGAGTCCTGATGTGTTTGTTTTGGGAAGGGAATTATTTTATGATCCTATTCTTTCTAAAGACAGCACAACAAGTTGTGCAAGTTGTCATCAGCGTATTGCGGCCTTCGGGCATATAGACCATGCGCTGAGTCACGGAATAAATGGTTTGATAGGCAAAAGAAATGTACCGGCTTTGCAAAACCTGATATGGAAAGATGCGTTTATGTGGGACGGTGGTGTGAACCATTTAGAGGTGCAACCTTTGAGCCCGATTACAAATCCCATTGAGATGAATGAGTCGATAGCAGACATTATTGTAAAGCTGAGACATACTGACCATTATGTGCGGGATTTTAAAAAGGCATTCGGAGATACGCTTATTTCTTCTGAAAGAATTCTAAAATCACTGGCTCAGTTTACAGGCTTGATGATAACGGCTAATTCCAGGTACGATAAATACATGAATGGCAGCGATACTTTTTCTGTTGTTGAAAAAAGAGGGCTCGAACTATTCAGGCAAAAATGTGCCGCATGCCATAAAGAACCTCTTTTTACAGATAACTCCTACAGGAATAATGGCATAAAGCCAGACAGCTCATTAAAGGACAAGGGGCGAGGAGCTATTACAGGGCTTGAATCGGATGATTACAAATTTAAAGTCCCAGGTTTGCGTAATGTTGAGATCACCTATCCTTATATGCATGATGGCAGGTTCAGGAACTTAACGCAGGTGATGGATCATTATGCCAGCCCGGAGAGATTTTCGGGTAGTGTGTCTAAAGAAATGTATGGCATAGGTAAATTGACGGCCCAGGATAAAAAGGACATTATTGCTTTTCTGCGCACCCTTACCGACAAGTCGTTTATCTACGACAGGAGATTTGTGGATCCTTCTGTGAAATGAAAAATGAATATTGTATTCTGGCTGTAATATTTCTCATTTTAATGGAAATTGCATGTTTTTTTATATTATTTGATTGTGGATTTTTAAGATGAATTTTAATAAGAGAGACAAGCATCCGGAATTAAGAACCATATTTAAAGCACTTTTTAAGATTTTTATTATTAATGGGTTGTGTCCGCTTAAGTACAGTCGGGGTTTACCAGGTTTGTATTTAGCGAAAACTTGAGTATATTGTTAAGTATAATCCACTAGTCCCATTTCCTTAAATATTATGATAAGGGTGCGCAGCTATTTTTTGGTTTTCTTTTTATTGATTGGCCCGCTTTCATGGGGGCAAACTAATAGTATATACATCATCAATAAAGGTACTGTGCGTTTTTACTCCGAGGCAAAACAGGAACTCATCAGTGCGTCTTCCGATCAGATAAAGGGCGCTATTGATATGAGCAAGAAATCGTTTTTATTTAAAATAGGCATTGCCTCGTTTATAGGATTTAATAATCCTTTGCAGCGGGAGCATTTTAATGAGAACTATATGGAGACAGACCGATATCCCGAGGCTACCTATAGTGGTAAAATAATTGAAGATGTGGATGTTTCTAAAAACGGTGAATATGATGTGCGGTCAAAGGGGAAATTGAAAATTCATGGTATTGAGCGGGAGCGCATCATAAAGGCACACATTACCTGCAAAAATGGGATGATAAAAATTGAATGTAATTTTATTGTGCCACTTGCAGAGCATGATATTAAAATACCCAGGATAGTTATGGATAAACTGGCGCCGGATATTAATGTAACAGTTACCGCTATACTTGCTCCAAATTCATGATGCAAACGATACGCCTGATCTTTCTGTTTATCATTTGCTCCTTTAGCGTAAGGGCACAGCAGCCTTTTAGCCGTGACTATACGCTGAGTGAATCTGCCACACCAACGAAGGTGAATGCGATAGTGCAGGACGATATAGGGAATATATGGCTGGGGACAGATTGGGGGCTCTATTTTTTTAACGGGCAGGTATTTACAAAGCTTACAGACACCATTAACAGCAAGGACAATAGCCACAAAGCTGTAACTGCGCTGGCAAGCGCTCATGGCAGGGTAGTAGTTGGATATGCAAACGGAAAGCTCGCCGAGATAATTAATTATGAAGCAATAGAACTGCATATAAGAAACGCCAAGCCCACATCATCAATCACATCCATTAGCCTAGAGGCATCGGGTATTATGTTTGTATGCACTGAGGAGGAGGGCATTTTTTTTGTAATGAATAATATAGGCCTGAACTTAAACAGTAGCAAGGGTTTGCCGGATAATTTTGTTTATAAAGTATCTGTTTTGTCAGATGAAAGGATATTGCTGGGTTCGGATAATGGAATTGCGGATATTGAATGGCTGCATAATAAGACCAATATCCAATCATTTACAAGCGCACAAGGTTTGCCGGATAATATAGTGCGTGTCATCAAGTCCATACCTAATACTCCCTGGTACTGGCTTGGCACGCAGGAAAAGGGATTGGCTTTGTATAATAAGGACAGTAAAAAAATATGGGTACCTGAAATGAGTGGTACATGGACCTGGGGGCAGGTAAATGATATTGTTTCTATTTCTGCCCATCATACTATTGTCATTACCGATAACGGTTATTTACTAAATATAGACCTGAAGGACAGCATGCATGCTGTTGTGAAAACAAATTTGTTCCCTAATAAGAAATTGCAAAAACTATTACTGGATAAGGCTGGAAACCTATGGGCGGCAACAGACCAGGGATTGACGCTTATCAGCTCTGAATACATTTCTTATTTTGAACTTGATGCCCCATATGCTTTGAGGAAAGTGACAGCTATTGCCTGCGATAAAAATAATACCCTGTGGTTTGCCCAGAATAATGAACTCTACAGGATATTACTGAATGCGCCTGATAAAGTACCTGTGCACACTTATACTGCTGAGGCCACGATTACCAGTCTGTACGTGGATAAGGAGAACAGGTTATGGATCGGAACTTTTGGAAAAGGATTATGGTACAGGACAGGTGATGGCGCTGTTATAAGAGCAATAGGCCCCGAGGTATTGAAGAATGAAAGTATCCTGAACATCAATGGAACAGAAAGTAATTTGTGGCTGGCGGGCTTGAACGGACTGGAGGAATTGTCTTATCCCACCGCATCAGACAAGCAGATAAAGCCTGTTAAGCATCACAATAAAAGTTCGGGCATTGGTACCGATTATGTGTACGAATTATATCCCGACCGGGAAGGAAATATCTGGATGGCAACAGACGGTGCCGGGGTATGTAAATACGATGGTAAGAATTATTATCACTGGGATTTTTTTAATAAGCTGAAGAGCGAGGTGGTCTATACCGTTACCGAAGACAAGTTTGGAGATATATGGTTGGGCGCTAAAGATCTGTACAGGCTTCATAACTATCAGTGGGAGAATATGAGAGCGGCAGAGATAACAGGTAGCATGGACATTAATATTTCGGCGGTAATCGGCAATGGCAGCGGGCAAGTGATCTCGGTGTACCAGCGAAGTATGGAAGTGTGGTATCCTAAAAGTCATTCTTTCCGGCATTTTAACAGGAAGCTGGGGCTGGGCATAGACAGTACGCCACTTGTTTTGAATTGTGTTACCAGCGATACCTCAGGGAACGTGTATGTACCATTTGAAAAAGGCATCATCATTTTCAATAAGCAGGATTCGCTTTATGATATCCGGCCCTCTGTTGATATTACCAATTCCAGCGTTTATTTAAAAAATGCAACACGCCAGCGACATGTATTTCCTTATGATGAAAATGATATCAGCTTTCATTTTAAGGGAATCAATTTTACCAATCCTGATCCGCTTAACTATCGTTATATGCTGAATGGGTATAAAGAAAGATGGATCAATACAAATGATGAATCAGTAACATTTCCCCGTTTGCCCCCCGGTGCTTATACATTTATCGTGCAGGCATCGCTTAATAATGATTTCGTAAATGCCAACGAGGATACCTACACTTTTGTTATCGCCACGCCCTATTGGAGAAAAGCCTGGTTCATTGCTGCGATTGTTATTTTGCTTATCGGGCTAACCTATATTATTATACTGCAAAGAGAAAAGAGGCTGAAAAATATGTCGAAACTGCAGGAGGAACGCATGGTGTTTGAGTATGAGCACCTAAAGAGCCAGGTAAACCCGCATTTTCTTTTTAACAGCCTGAATACGCTGACTAACCTGATAGAGGAAAATAAAGATACCGCTGCAGAATATACCGTTAAACTGGCAGACCTGTACCGGAATATGCTTGCCTACCGCGATATGGACCTGATTTTCTTATCGGAAGAGTGGGAGATACTGCATGACTATTTTTACATACAAAAATGCCGATTTGGGGATGCCCTGATTTTGCAGGCAGATATACCTGAAAAGCTTATGCATTCAAAAAAAGTGATTCCATTGGCCCTTCAGCTATTGGTTGAAAATGCAATTAAACATAATATTGTATCCAATTCGTACCCATTAATTATTTCAATCAGTGCGGATGATGATGAGATCAGGGTCAGCAACCCTATCAAATCAAAAATGAGTAAGGAAAAAAGTGAGGGCATCGGGCTGAAGAATATAAGTAACCGGTACAAACTATTAACTAAAAAACGGATTAAATTTGGAGTTGAAGGGAATGAGTTTATTGTAATATTGCCATTGTTGTAAATTATGGACATAGTAATTATAGAAGATGAAAGCCCGGCGGCCACCCGCTTAGCCAAACTGGTAAAAGAAGTGGTGCCTGTAGCAAATATTGTTGCTACCCTGGAGAGTATTGAAGCTGCAAGAAAATGGTTTTTGCAAAATCCTTTCCCGGACCTGGTATTCCTGGATATTCATTTGGCAGACGGGTCTGCCTTCGATCTGCTGAAACTGGTGAAGATTGATTGTCCCCTAATATTTACCACTGCCTATGATAAATATGCATTGGAAGCTTTTAAGGCGTCCAGTATAGATTATATCCTGAAGCCTGTAAAGAAAGCAGACCTGGAAGTGGCTATCCAAAAACTAAGGGATATGCAGCACATCTTCCGGCATAATGAGAGCAAGCCGGCAGAAAAACCTGCCAGCCAGGCGGCTGAGTATAAAAAGCGCTTTATGATCAGGTTTGGTGAGCATATCAAAACCTTATCGGTAGATGAAATTTCTTATTGCTATAGCGAAAATAAAAACACATTGGCACGCGCCACAGATGGCCGCACGTTCCCTATGGACCAAAACCTGGATACGCTTGAGCAAATGCTGGACCCTAAAGAGTTTTTCCGCATTAACAGGCAGTTTCTTATAAGCCTGAGAGCCATAGATGAAATGAAAACATATAGTAAGGCAAGGGTCATCATAAAACTGAAACCTACTGTGAAAGAGTCTCCTGTTGTGAGCTCGGAGCGAGCTGCGGAGTTCAAACAATGGCTTGCCGGGGAAATTTAAGTTTTAGCCTTCGATATTACTTATCAGCCGTTTCGTGCTGATTTTTTCCCATTTTGTCTAAATATGGGGAATTTGGCAAGGGTATTGTTATATTTTTATTACCGGAATCTTGAAAGCAGCTATTTTAATGTAGCATTGTGATTACAAATAATAGTATGTGTAGTCTCATTTGTTTAGTAGTTTCCGTTAGATTAATTTCAATTTTAACTTGTATATTTTTTTATGAAAAAAGCAGTTTTTACGGCATTATTAGTAAGTGTGTTCAGCGGTGCATTTGCACAAAAGTATATGACACGCACAGGGAAAATATCATTCTTTTCCTCTACTCCCATTGAGCGAATAGAGGCATTTAATGATGAAGTTGCCAGTATTTTTGATGGCAAAAGCGGCGATATCATATTCCAGGTGCCAATAAAAAGTTTCAAGTTTGAGAAACAGATTATGCAGGAACATTTTAATGAAGACTATATGGAAAGTGATAAGTTCCCCAAGTCTGATTTTAAAGGTAAGATTGCCAATGTAAATGAGATCAATTTGTCGAAAGATGGTGTATATAATACTAATGCAGTAGGGAAACTTACCATGCATGGTGTAACGCACGATGTAACTATACCCGGCACCATAACTGTAAAAGGTACAGAGGTAACCATGAGCTCAAAATTCAAGGTGAAAACCAAAGATTACGATATTAAAATACCTGCTCTTGTAGATGGGAAAATAGCAAAGGAGATAGAAGTTACTGTAAATAGCGTGGTAAACCCCATGCATTAAAGTAAGTTTTAAGCGCCCTTACCCTGTTTGTTCGCCTTATCCCCCTACGGGTAGAAAACTATTTTGCTATATTGCATTTCCTTTGCAGGGCTAAACAAACGCCATATTGTAGTCAAATTTGAATACAGGTTTGTACTACGCAGAGGTATAATAGTTCCGGGAATGAATTTAAGGCTTCGTATATTTATTGCTATTGTTGTTTCATTATCACACATTACAGAAGGCCATGCACAGGTAAAACAAAAGCATGCCGCCAAAACCGTAGTGAGCGATACTGCAGATGATACGGAGGATGAAAAGACCAATGTGGAACTGCAAAGTCTGGTAGATGCACAATACAAAAATTCCGGTTCAGGAAAAAGGTTTGCAGAAGGCGTTTTTAAATCTACACGTATCATTAACGGGCAGAGTATAGAGAATGTTCCCGGAGGGGTGCTGGAATTCCGGATCTCGCATCGTTTTGGAGAACTGCAGCAAGGTGCGAAAACTTCTTTTGGTTTTGATAATGCAACCACCAGGCTGGGTTTAAATTATGGTTTGACAAACTGGCTGATGATAGGTGCGGGCAGAAGCACTTACCAGAAAGAATATGATGGCTTTGTAAAAATAAAATTACTCAGACAAACCTGGAATGACGGGATGCCCATATCTGTAAGTTTTGTTTCAGCCCCATCCATCCAGGCTTTACCTTCTGAATTGCTGGCACCAAAAGGAACTACTTATAATTCCAGGGACCGGCTTTATTTCACCAATCAATTATTGCTGGCGCGCAAGTTTAGCCCCAGGCTGTCATTGCAGTTAATGCCTACCTATATCCATTATAATATTGTCGCCACATCTTCCGAACCCAATAATGAAATTGCCATGGGGGCAGGCGGGCGCTTTAAATTATCTAAAAGAATTGCTCTTACTGCTGAATATTATTACAGGCTGCCGTCTTATAGTTTGAATGGTTATAGCAATAGCCTGTCTGTAGGTATAGATATTGAAACGGGTGGGCATGTTTTTCAATTATTCCTCACCAATTCGGCAGACATTTCAGAACGCACTTTTATTGAAGAAACAACCGGCAACTGGGCAAAAGGCGGTATTCACTTTGGCTTCAATCTTTCGAGGGTGTTTTATGTTGTGAAACACCGCTAGTATCCTTATTCACATTTATCCAAAGGATTATCAAAATTATCAGACTGGTCTTCTGCCAATTCTGAATCTATGCATTTGAAATCTTTTTCAACCAGGATGAATAATTCTTTGCCTTCGGGCAAAGAAAGTTTATTGCTATAACCTACTTCATTGCTGTCTTGCCATTTTTCTGCAAAAACTTTGGGCATGTACACCATCATTTTATTGCCGGTATAGTCTGCAGAAAGTTCCTGTAGGGAATCTGATCTTTGCAATGCATAAATAAAAGTATTATTGCCGAATGCTGTTTTTTCTTCCAGGTAAGCTTCTTGTGCAAAACGATCCAGGTCGGAGCGTGTGAGGCGTAAGCGTATGGAATTACCTTTAATTCTAATTTTCATCTGAATGCAATTTAATAAGTCCTAATCATCAAAATCAACTTAATCAATTCTTATTCTTTGTGCGCCTGTATAAATATTGCATCGCTCACCGCGTAAAAAACCTATAAGGCTCATATCAGACTCATCAGCCATTTCCACTGCAAGACTTGACGGTGCGCCAACTGCTGCAATGATCTTGATGCCTGCCATAGCAGCTTTTTGTATGAGCTCGAAACTGGCCCTGCCGCTGAGTAATAAAATATGATTGTCCAATGGTATCATGCCCGCTTGTAATGATGCGCCAATTAGTTTGTCGAGTGCATTATGCCTGCCTACATCTTCTCTTAATAAAAGCAATTTTCCTTCCAGGTCGAATAAAGCGGAAGCATGTAAGCCGCCAGTGTGTTCAAAAACATCCTGTTTGTCACGAAGCAGGGCAGGGAGTTTATAAATAAGTTCAACAGGTATCTGAATGCTGTCTTTTGTTGGAAGGATATTGCAAACCGTTTTTACAGAATCAATCGAAGCCTTGCCGCAAACGCCACAACTGGAACTAGTATAAAAATTACGCTCCAGGCGATCCATATCCACCTTTACATTAGGTTCAAGTTCTACACGGATGATGTTTTCGGTTCTTGGGTTATAAGGTTTGGCAGAAGTGATCTCTTTTGCAGACGTGATAATGCCTTCTGTGTAAAGAAAACCAATTGCCAGTTCCGCATCATTGCCCGGTGTGCGCATGGTAACCGATATGCTTTTTTGCTGCCGGGCATTCATGGGGCCATAAGCAAGGCGAATTTCCAATGGTTCTTCTGCTGCCAATGAATCATCAGCATCGGTAGATTGATTAGCGCTTACTTTTTTAACTGACAAATGTGTTATGGAAGGATTGGGCATGTATCAAAATTACGAATTATTCTGTTGGGGCTTCGAGGTCTAGTTTTTGCTGGGTCATCCCATCATCTTCCAGCCATTTCTCATATACTATTCTTGTAGCGCAGTAGCCTTCGGTTTCCAGCAGTTTTTGCATTCGGGTATTGCTGCTTAGCGTAAAGCGCATGATCCTTCTTACGCCTTTGGCTATATAAGCAGCTTCCAGTGCTGCATTTAGCTTTTTGTAAATACCCATTTTGCGATAGGCCGGGTAGATATAGCCATCAGAAACATAAAGCTCAGGGCCTCTATAAACTTCTATCCGACTGTCGTCCTGTTCTTCCAGATAGCCAAAAATAAAACCTGCCGGTTCATCATTTATATATGCTGCAAGGAAGGTACCCTCATTTTCTTCCTGGCAGGATATTACATGCCGCATATAGCTTTCGCGAATGTTGTCCCAATGCTCTGTTTTATTGAATAGTTCGCGTTCAGAATCGTGCAGGCCACGCATCATTTTCTCTGCCAGTTCGTAATTTTCTCTGACGAGTATGGATCTGATTGTTGTTTCGGGCATTGTTCTATATTTTACATTTACCCTCAGCGTCTTTAGCCACTGTTCAGGCTAATTTTCTTCTTTGCAATTCTTTACTTATCAAAGAAAGCTCACGTCCGGTTTGTCCTGCCACAGATGTGTTTTCTTCTGCGCGTCTCATTAAATAAGGTAAAACATCTTTTACCGGCCCATAGGGGAGGTATTTCGCAACATGATAACCGGAATCGGCGAGGTTGAAAGAAATATTATCGCTCATTCCGAATAATTGAGAAAAATAGACCCTGTTTGTATTGGGCGCTATTTTGTGGGCATCCATAAATTTTACGGCATCCATGCAGCTTTTTTCGTTGTGGGTACCTATAAACAGGGATAATTTATCGAGATTTTCGAGGCAATAAATTACTGCGGCGTCATAGTCCCGGTCGGTGCTGGCTTTGTCAGGCTGAATCGGGTCAGGATATCCCATTTTAGCTGCACGGGCGCGTTCCTTTTCCATATAAGCTCCTCTCACCAGTTTGGCGCCCAGTATATAGCCCTTTTGTGCCGCAATGCTTGTGCAATCTTTTATATATGGCAAAGTGCCATGGCTGTAAAACTGGAAGGTATTGAAAATTAAAGCCTCTTTTGTATTGTATTTTTCCATCATTGCCTCGGTAAGCTGGTTTACAGGCTCCTGTATCCAGGTTTCTTCAGCATCAATCAGCACCATTACATTGTTTTTGAAGGCGGCAGAACATATGTCGTTAATTCGATTGTGTACTCTTTGCCATTCTGCGTTTTCATCAGTGCTGAGCGTTTGGCCGCTATGTATCTTTTCCAGCAATGCAAAACGCGAAAAACCAGTTACTTTCAGACTTATAAAAGGAATATGCTTTTGGGTTGACGCATATTGAATAGCTTTAATAAATTCAGGAACGGCCTTATCAAAGTCATGCTCACTTTCTTTGCCTTCCACCCCATAATCCAGAATTACACCAACATGATACTTGCCCAGGATATCGGCGGTATGAGCCGCTTCTTCCATAGTTTCGCCTCCGCAAAACTGGTTGAAAATTGTTTTTTTTATTAGCCCTTTTATTGGTAAATGCAGTGCTATAGCGCATTTGGTAGCTATCATGCCCATTTTTGTAATGCCGGGTGAAGCCATTGAAGAGAAGAGGAATCGTGCCTGTTTGAGGTCTTTATTGCTGCGGTAATCAAAAGCAATCTTCGTATTATCAAATTCCGGGAGCATAACAATATTTGAGACTGCAAATGTAATAGGCAAAAGCGAGGGATAAAAGTCCCGTTCCACTTATATTTTACGCGTGTTTAGCAATTTTTTTGGCAAATTAGAGATAGAATTGTTACCTTTACATTAAACCATATTCTATTTTTAAAAACAAATAAGATGAAAAAATTAATTTTACTAGCAGCAACGGGCTTGGCAGTTGTTACTGCGCAGGGACAGCAAAACAACAGCGTTGTTTTTGTTAATCAGCAGCAGGAAAATGTTCTTAACAGGATACACCAGGCAGCGCAACCGACAAGCAAACATGCCATTAATGATCGTTTTGTACCCCATGGCAATAAGAACCTGGCGCACAAAACTACTACCAGTCATGCCGACTGGTATAATTTGTATGATCAGAATTATGTTCAATCAGTGAGCAAGGGTTATTATTTCTCTACTTACCAGGATAGCAATGTGTATGATAACACTGCGTCCACCGGTTACAATGTATTCTTTCATGGTATGGGTATGTCTTTTGACCCTACTGATGCTAGCTATTTTCAGTCCGCAACCAATTACCAGGTTTCTGCGGCACTTGATTATATGACTGCATATACTGTGGATAGCTTTTTCTTACCTCTTAATTATATTCAAAATGATGCTACTAATAACGGAGATAGCATGGTTGTTGAGTTTGCAGTAGTTCCTCTTGGCACTGCCGCCAACGGCGTTTTTGCTCTGAAATTTCATGCCAGTGATACCGCTTTGGATATTTCTGCTGATTCAGTTGTAAGGTTCTGTACAGGTTTATATACTCCCGCATCTAATGAAATGTATGCTGGCATAGCTAGTGCAGCACAGCCTCAACGTTATTCATATGCTTTTAATTCTTCAAACATTAATGATACAGATGTTAACGGTAACAACGTAGTCCTAATTGCATTAAATCCGCCACTGTCAGTGCCTGCCGGTTCAAAGGTGGTATCTTATGCACACCCGGTTAGTGGTCATAATTACACACTGGGAACAAACCTTACCGCTGCTAATACCTTCAGATTATATGCAGGTACGCCAGGTGGCCTAAATGCATGGTTTCCGCAAACAGCCCATAATGCATCAACAGGTTATCCCGGTTCTTACCAGAGCGGTTTAGCTGGTACTACACAGGCAGAATACAGTCCTTATTTTACTTACAGTTCAAACCCGCTTTTAGTTCCGTCTGTAGCTTACGCATGGAATGCTACACCATCTGGTTATGATGTTCCTCAATGTGCTTTCCACGTAACCTGGAGCGATACTACAACTACTAATGGCGTAAAAACAAGCACTTTAAATAAAGCTAATGTTTATCCTAACCCTGCGAGCTCTGAAGTTGCTATAACTTTCAGCACTAACCAACAGGCTAATGTAAGCGTTGCAATCATTAATACTTTAGGCCAGATCGTTAAAGTTCAGGAATTGGGTAATGTTACAAACGGTAAAGCTATTTTCAACATTTCTGATTTAGCTAACGGCGTTTATTTTTACACAATTACAGCTAACGGAGAACGCAATACGGGCCGTTTAGTAATAGCGCGCTAAGGAATTTCAAATTTTTATATTTTAAAAAAGGGCAACATATAAAGTTGCCCTTTTTTCTTTTTTCCGAAACAATACTTTATTATTGCACACTTCCGGCCAAAGAAAAGTGATAGTTGAGGCCGGATTTCTTGAATAACCCGCAAATTGTAAATAGCAAGAATGGCAAAAAATTTATTGATTGTTGAGTCGCCGGCAAAAGCCAAAACGATTGAGAAAATACTGGGTAGTGATTTTGAGGTAAAATCGTGTTATGGCCATATCCGTGACCTGGAGAAGGAAGATATGGGAATAGACATTCAGAATGGTTATAAGCCCAAATATATAGTATCGGAAGACAAGCAGAAGGTGGTGAAGGAGCTGAAAAGCCTGGCAAAGAAAGCTGAGGATGTATGGTTAGCAACGGATGAGGACCGTGA
Source organism: uncultured Bacteroidota bacterium (assembly GCA_903929655.1). Lineage (GTDB taxonomy): Bacteria > Bacteroidota > Bacteroidia > Chitinophagales > Chitinophagaceae > JABDGU01. The sequence continues at coordinate 16,981 of CAIYVS010000228.1, forward strand.
AGGAGAAGCCATATCATGGCATTTATGCGAGGTACTAGGCCTGGACCCGCTTACAACTAAACGCATTGTTTTTCATGAAATTACCAAGCCTGCCATACAAGAAGCCGTAAAGCATCCCAGGACAGTGAACATGGACCTTGTGAATGCACAGCAGGCAAGACGCATATTAGACAGGATAGTAGGTTTTGAACTTTCCCCTGTTTTATGGCGTAAGATGAGCATGGGTAATACACTTTCTGCAGGAAGGGTGCAATCTGTAGCCGTTAGAGTGATCGTGGAGCGCGAGCGCGAGATAACCAAGTTCAAACCTCAGAGTAGTTTTAAGGTGGAAGCAATTTTCCAGGCAGCAGACCTGAACAGGAAAATGGTGAATTTTAAAGCTGAGGGACCGGATAAATTAAAAAATTCGCTTGATGCCCGCAGCTACCTGGAAAAATGCATCAATGCAAATTATACCGTTAATGATATACAGGTAAAGCCTGCAAAAAAATCGCCTGCTGCACCTTTTACTACTTCCACATTGCAACAGGAGGCCAGCCGTAAACTGGGTTATTCAGTTTCGAAAACCATGCTGATCGCCCAGAAACTTTACGAAAACGGGCATATTACCTATATGCGTACCGATTCGGTAAGCCTTTCTGAAACTGCAATTGATGCCAGCCGCAAGACCATAACGTCACAATATGGTGAAAAATATTACCAGCACAGGGTATTTAAAAATAAGAACGAATCTGCACAGGAAGCGCATGAGGCAATAAGGCCTACTGATATGGACGCAATGTCCATAGGCGATACAGACACTAAAAGGCTTTATGAGCTGGTTTGGAAACGCACTATGGCCAGCCAGATGGCAGATGCACAACTGGAACGCACCATAGCGAAAATACAAGTTTCCACTTTGCCGGATGCACTTACTGCAACAGGTGAGGTAATGAGATTTGATGGTTTTTTGAAAGTTTATAGTGAAGGCAAGGATGAAGAAGATGGCGAGGAAGAAAATGAAGGCATGTTGCCACCATTGGTAGCAGGACAAAAACTTGACCTGCAGGAAATGCAGGCATTTGAAAGATTTACCCGTCCGCTGCCAAGATATACGGAAGCATCTCTTGTAAAGAAACTGGAGGAATTGGGTATAGGCCGTCCATCTACCTATGCTCCAACTATCAGTACCATACAGGCACGCGGATATGTGGAAAAAAAGGATCGTGATGGAGTGAAACGCGATTACCAGACATTGCTGCTGAAAGGCGATAAGATAACAGAAACCACCAATAACGAAAATGTAGGCGCAGAGCGTGCCAAATTATTCCCTTCAGACCTGGGAATGGTTGTAACCGATTTCCTGAATGAGAATTTCACCAGGGTAATGGATTACGGGTTCACAGCCAAAATAGAAGAAGAATTTGATGAGATAGCGGGCGGAAAAACCATATGGAGTAAAATGATAGATGGTTTTTACCAGCCTTTTCATACCAGTGTGGAGCACACTATGGAAAATGCAGCCCGTGCAAAGGGTGAGCGCGTACTGGGTGTGGAAGCAAGCAGCGGTAAACCTGTAGTTGCAAGGTTGGGACGTTTTGGGCCAATGGTGCAGATAGGTGCAACAGAGGATGAAGAAAAACCACGTTTTGCAAAATTACGTGTCAACCAGAGCATAGAAACCATTAGCCTGGAAGAGGCCATGGAATTATTCAAACTGCCCAGGAAGCTAGGTCTTTTTGAAGGAGAGGATGTAGTAGTGAGCATCGGACGTTTTGGTCCATATGCACAACATGCCGGTAAATTCTACTCATTAAAAAAAGAGATGGACCCTTATACAGTGGAACTGGAGGAAGTTGCGCCGCTGATAGAAGAAAAACGCAAGGCCGCTGCTGAAAGCCACATCAAGGAATTTGAAAAAGACAAGATAAGAATACTAAAAGGTCCCTACGGAGCATACATAAAACAGGGCCTGAAAAATTATAAGATACCTAAAGACAAAATTGAACAGGCTGCATCACTGACATTAGAAGAAGTAAAAGCAATTATTGAAGAAGCTAAGGCAAATCCTCCCAAAAAATCTGCAAGAGGAAAGAAAGGAAAATGATATTTTTGTAGTAATTTAATGTCTGAAGAAAAGGAACCTGTCATGCTGCCAAATAAAGAAATTACTGCGCTTCTGCGTTTGATAGATGACCCCGATGACGAGGTTTTTGATACAGTTGCCCATAAGCTGATTGATTACGGAAGGTCCATTATTCCTAAACTGGAACAGTTATGGGAAGTGACCGAAGATCAGTCTGTGCAGGAACGGATAGAATTATTGATACACAGGGTACATTTCCAGGACTTGCAGCATGACCTGCTGGAATGGAGCAATTCTAAAAATCCGGAATTATTAAGGGGGGCAATACTGGTAGCCAAATACCAGTTCCCCGATCTGAATGTGCCGGCACTGCTTACCCAGTTTGACCAGGTGAGGCGTAATGTATGGCTTGAGCTGAATAATTATTTAACCCCGCTGGAGCAGGTAAATATTTTCAATAGCATATTATACAATTACTATAAACTGAAGGGCCACGAACTTACAGAGCGCGAGCCTAAGCATTTCTTCATCAACCAGGTGCTTGAAAGCAAGCAGGGTAACTGCTACACATTAGGTGTGCTTTATCTTGCACTTTGCGAATTGCTGGATATTCCCATATTTGCCGTTGATATTCCACGGCAGTTTGTATTTGCCTATATTGATACACTGCATCATTTTTTCAACCCCGACAGTGAAGGGGTGCAACAGATACAGTTTTATATAGACCCGCTGAATGGTATGGTATATACGCAAAAAGATGTGGATTCTTATTTGCGTAAGATAAATGCAAAAGAAAAGGAATTATATTTTACACCCTTGCTCAGCAAACGCATTATCTATAAAATGCTGGAAGAACTGAGTCTTTGTTACCGCTACAAGCGCGAAGAGCAAAAGGCAGATGAGATACAGCAATTGATGAGAATATTGGTGAATATTGAGGAGATGTAAATGCTCAATTTCTGAATGGCTCAATGTTCCAATGAATACCTTGTACTTGCTCAAGCTATTTTATCTGCATCATCAAATCTGCAAGTGCAATAGCAGTTGCCGCCTCTATAACCACAGGTACTCTTAAGGCAATGCACAGATCATGGCGGCCCTTTACACTGAAAGCTTCTACCGATTGTGATGCATTATTCCATGTTTGTTGTTCTTTAGGTGTGCTGCTGGTAGGTTTTACTGCTACCCTAAAATAGAGTTCGTTACCATTTGTAATACCACCATTAATACCCCCTGCATTATTTGTTTTTGTCAGGCCTTCAGCATCTATAATAGCATCATTATGTTCGCTGCCCTTCATTTTAGTTGCAGAAAATCCGGAACCGAATTCTATTCCCTTAATAGCCGGTATGGAAAAAACAATATGACTGATGAGGGATTCCACAGAATCGAAAAAAGGTTCTCCGAGACCTAAAGGCAGGCCCTTAACGGAGCAATGCACAATCCCGCCAATACTGTCCTGGTCTGCAATAGCTTTATTAATTGCGGCTTCAATATCAGCACTGCCGCCTGCTTCTGTAAGTTTTGCAGATACATCAACAGGGGCAATGATCTTTTTAGCTATCACACCAGCGGCTACTAAAGCAAGCGTCAGCCTGCCTGAAGAATGGCCGCCACCGCGGTGGTCGTTAAAACCTTTGAATTTCTTATTCAACACAAAATCGGCATGGCCGGGACGGGGAGTGTTCTTTATAGCATCATAATCGGCAGATTTAGTATTGTTGTTTTCAAAAATGATAGTGAGAGGAGTGCCTGTAGTAAAATTATTAAACACTCCGGATATGATAACAGGCTTGTCTTCTTCTTTTCGTGGCGTAGTACCTGCGGCGCCGGCCTTGCGCCTTTCTATATCGGTGCTAAAATCCTCTATGCTAAGATTTATCCCCGGAGGGCAGCCATCTATTGTAATGCCTATTGCAGGTCCATGAGACTCACCAAAAATACTGACACGAAATATTTTGCCGAATGTGTTCATTACTATTATTGTATTTTAAACCATAGCCCACGATTTCAATCGTGGGTTGAGAATTCATTAATATAATATAAAACGGTTTGGCGCTTGATTCTCATTGCTAACCCACGATTAAAATCGTGGGCTATTTTTTACGTTTCGTAATTATTTTGACTCAAAGATTAATCCGTGTACTTTAATAAATTCTTCATATTCTTCAGCAAATGTTTTCTTTGCGTGATGTTGTTTTTGATTTTTGATATAATTAATTACCTTTTCTAATTGGGATTCACTTACCGAAAATGCGGCATAACCCGCTTGCCATGCAAATTTACCACTGGTAAGATTACTTGAATTCATCCAATGCGATGTGTTCCCTTTTATTTGTTTTATAATTTCTGTAATTGCTTTTTGAGGGTTTTGCAAAAATAATAGATGTACGTGGTCATGGATACCATTAATGATTTTTACATTACAACCTAATTCATGCAATTGTTCTTTTACATGCTTATAAAGTTCATGTTCTATTTCGCTTGTAATTAAAGGTTTCCTGTCTTTAGTTGAGAAAACAACATGTAGCCATATTTTATTGTAAGAATGTGACATTGAAATAGTTTGACAAAAATAGTTTTGTTCTATGGTTTTAAATCAGATTCAATACCCAAAAATTTCAAATCCTTGAAAAAATCCGGATAAGATTTATTCACCACCTCTGCCCCCTCAATGAGCACAGGCCCCTTTGCCCGGATGGCCGTTACAGCCGCCGCCATTGCTATACGGTGATCATGATATGAATCTATGGTCGTATAATCAGGGTTATCAACCCCGGTAACACACAAAGTATCGTCCTCCATTGAAAATGGTATCCCGAATTGCATCAACATCTCTGCAATGCTTTCGGCCCGGTTGCTTTCTTTATGAAAAAGACGATGCACACCTTTTATATAAGATTCTCCGTGACAGGCAGAAGCCAGGGCTGCCAATGCAGGAAAAAGGTCCGGGCAATCTGTGGCGTCAAATTCAAAAGGGAGAAGGGATGCAGATTTTACCCGAACAAAACCCGGCCCAATCATCAGGTCTGCATTTACCACTTCCAATACTTTTAATATTGCCATGTCTGCCTGTACAGAATCTATATTCAGGCCTGTTACGGTAACAGAGCCCCTTATTGCTCCGGCAACCAGCCAATAAGAAGCAGAGCTCCAGTCTGCCTCAATATTTATTTCAACATCTTCCTTAACATTGAATAATGCAGGGTCTATATGAAATCTGTGATAATTATCATGAGCAATGGGTTTGCCAAAAAGTTCCAGCACTTGCAGGGTCATATCAATATAAGGCCTGCTTTTCAGGCCGGAAACATCTATCGTAACAGCCTCCATGGCAGCATAGCTATAGGCAAACAGTAAACCACTTAAAAACTGGGAACTTATAGATCCGTCTATCTTTATAGACTTTGGCTGCAAAGGGCCACAAACCGTAAAGGGTACATGGTCATTAAAATCACTTAATGTAACTTCCAGTTGTGGCAGTATTTTTCCAAACTGGTCCATAGGCCGATTTAGTAAACTGTCTTTGCCTTCTATTATTACAGGCACATTACTTAATGAGGCTATTGGCGTGAAGAGCCTTGCAGCCAGACCGCTTTCGCCGCAATTGATGAGTAGCGAAACAGGCTCAATGCCATTGCTGATAATTTCAATCCTGTCTGCCTGGTGAATAATAGTTGCTCCCAGGTTTTTAATAATTTCCAGGGCTGCATGATCGTCATCGGATGTGCCCTGATTATAAATAGTCGTTTTGCCTTTATGCAATAAGGCCGCTGCACAGGCCCTTTGCATCATGCTTTTGGAAGCAGGTGCAGCAAGGGTTCCAAATATTCTTCCCGGTCTAATGGTGGCTTGCATGATCTGATGATTCTAATATTTGTTCTATGACTTCAAAAGAAAGGGATTTGATAATTGGGCGGCCTATATCTTCCAGGAGAATATAATCTATGCTGCTTTCATTCCTTTTTTTGTCCATCTTTAATAATCCCATTGTTTTTTTTACATCAAAATGATATTGGTATGGCAGCTTATACTGCTGAACCATCTGTAACAGTCTTTGTTTTACAGATACTTCTGTTTTTATGGTACTTTCGGCAATAGTACAGGCAGCTATCATACCCAGGGACACAGCCTGACCATGCGTTAAATGATACAGATTTTCCAAAGCATGTCCCAGTGTGTGGCCAAAGTTCAGAAGTTTACGGGAATTATTTTCTTTTTCGTCTGCAAGCACAATTTTGTTTTTCCATTCCACGCATCTTAAAATTAAAGAATTCAGGGAGCTCTGGTCTTGCATATAGTACTCAATAGAGTGCTTGCTTAATTCTTCAAACATATTTGCATCAAATAGACAGGCATATTTAATGATCTCTGCAAAGCCATTGCTCCATTCTGCAGTTGACAGTGTTTTAAGAAAGCCGGGATCAAAAAGAATAAATTCAGGCTGTCTGATAGTGCCCAGTATGTTTTTATTTAAGCCCAGGTTTACACCATTCTTGCCGCCAATGGAGGCATCCACCATGCCCAGCAGGGTAGTAGGGATAAAACCAAAAGGGATTCCCCTCATATATACCGATGCTACAAATCCAGTAATATCTGTTACTACGCCACCACCTAGCCCAATCATCATTGATTTTTTATGAATTTCAGATTGGAGTAATTGTTGGGCGACTGATTCAATTGTTTGCAGGTTTTTATGTTCTTCACCAGCCCGGATAATGATGGTTTTGTATGTTTTTAATAAGGAACTGTACAAGGCAGCAATATTGTCGTCTGTTATAATGATGCAGTGGGACGGGTCGTATACCGAACCTAATGCTGCAAAAGAGCCTTGGGACATATACTTTACAGTGCCTGTTGGGAAAGTGATTGAATAATCCATCATAAAAACCTCCTAAAATTAACATTTATAACAGCATTCTATCAGGGTATAAGTTCAGCAGAGCCAATGAATAGATTAAATAGCTGTAAATTTGCACCCTTATGAGCAGGAACGGGAAAGTTTTGGTGGCAATGAGTGGTGGTATTGACAGTACCATTAGTGCTCTTATGCTTCATAACCAGGGCTATGAAGTGGTAGGCATTACCATGAAAACATGGGATTATGCTACTTCCGGTGGAGGCAAAAAGGAAACAGGCTGTTGCAACCTGGATTCTTTTAATGATGCCCGCCAGGCCGCTGTGGAGCATGGTTTCCCGCATTACATACTGGATATAAGGGAAGAATTCGGCGATTTTGTCATTAATAATTTTGTTGAAGAATATATAGCAGGCCGCACTCCAAATCCCTGTGTACTCTGCAATACCCATATAAAATGGGCTGCTTTACTGAAAAGAGCAGATGCCCTGGGATGCGATCATATTGCAACCGGTCATTATGTGAAGGTGCGGGAGGAAAATGATCGTTATGTTTTGTCAAAAGCTAAGGACCTGACAAAAGACCAGAGCTATGTATTATGGGGACTTGGACAGGATTGCCTTAGCCGCAGCATCTATCCATTGGGCGATTTACTTAAAACAGAGGTAAGGCAAATAGCCTGGGATATGGGCTATAAGGAACTGTCTAAAAAGGCAGAGAGCTACGAAATATGCTTTGTACCCGATAATGATTACAGGGGCTTTTTAAAACGGCAGGTACCCACCCTGGAACAGGAAGTGGAGGGGGGTGATTTTGTGCTTACTGATGGCAAAATAGTGGGCAAACACCGGGGCTATCCATTCTATACCATAGGGCAGAGAAAAGGCCTTGATATTGCGCTAGGCAGGCCCATATTTGTAACTAAGATCATACCCGAAACCAATACTGTGGTATTAGGAGAAGTGCATGAATTGCAGCAAAGTGCTATGCTGGTAGGCGGTCTGAATATGGTGAAATATGACACTATTAAAGACGGAATGCAGGCTGTAACCAAAATCAGGTATAAAGATGCAGGCATGGAAAGCGTTCTGAGCCCAGAGGGAGATACTATAAAAGTTCATTTTGAGCATGCCGTTAACAGCATAGCGCCCGGGCAATCTGCCGTTTTTTACGAAGGGGATGATGTGATAGCGGGGGGGATCATCAGGAATGGCCTATAGCCTGATTCATAACTCTTACATTGTTTGCCAACATAATATAAAATTATATTAATTCATTGCATTTATAAACATTCCCGGAATTGTGTAAATGGAGTGCTATTGAATTTCAATAATTATAATTATCTTTCGTTTCTTTAATTATATTTACGCAGAATATCGCGATCTGAGTCTTATGAAACGACCATTCAAAAACCAAGTTTTTGCACACAAAGGGATCAAAATTCCCAAATTGGGCATGATAATGGAATTGTTTGGGAGTCCATCTGGCAACTAAAAAAGACAAATTATTACAGATGAATAAAAAGCTTTTACCTGCAATATTAATGATAGTTCTGAGTGCTGCTGTATTTTCTGCCTGCAAGAAATCCAGTAGCTATCAGGGCAATTACGACAATCTGTATTTCCCTTTACAATTGGGGCATTATGTTACATACAATGTGGACTCTATTTTCTATGATAGTTCTGTATGTACCAGGGTGGAACGCACATCCCAGGTAAAATATATTGTATCGGATACGTTCACAGATGGAGAAAACAGGCCTTCATATATTATTGATGTTCAGTACCGTACAACTGCGAATGATAATTGGGTAAAGCAAAGCGTAGTATTGGTTACACAAACCGATACCGGTCTGGAATACAGCCAGAACAATATACGTTCCACGAAATTAGTTTATCCCATAGCTGCCGGGAAAAAATGGTATTCAAACACTTTTGTACCAGTAC